>JBEBGU010000383.1:0-4832 GCA_040081325.1 Prosthecobacter sp. | reverse complement strand
GATGGAAGCTGCGGCCGCACACGCCGGTGAAGTAGCCGCCTTTGTCGCGAAGCAGCTCCGGCAGCGTGATCTCATCACGCGGCAGCGGCGCGGAGACGCGCGTCATCCGTGCAGCCACAGGCGAGCGACCCGTCATCAGCGTGGCACGTGATGGGACGCACTGCGGTGCCCCGGTGAAGAAGCGATGGAACTTCATGCCCTCGGCAGCGAGCTGATCGAGAGTCGGCGTTTTCACATTCGTGTCGCCGTAAGCACTCAGGAAGGGGTAGCTGTGATCGTCGCTGAGGAGGAAGAGGATGTTAGGCGGAGCGGAAAATGACGAATGCAGAATGACGAATGACGAAAGGAAGATGAGAAGCGATTTCATGCGGTGATGAAACGGCGGCGGGCGGCTGAGATTGCGGGGATTATCCCGACGCTGACAAACTTTGGATGCGTGCTTTGGTTTCCACATGGCCTCTGCTCGATTCAACCGTCGCTCGTTTTTTCATTCTGCTCTCGCGAGTTCAGCCTTCTCCGGCTTGAACGCGGCACCGCTCAATGATGCGGCGGAGTTTGATGAACCAGCGCAAAAGCTGGCGCTCAATGATGATGCGGATGTCATCGTCTGCGGTGCTGGCCCGGCGGGCATCGCCGCTGCGATCACGGCGGCACGAGCGGGAGCCAGGACGCGGCTGTTTGAGATTCACGGTTGCCTGGGCGGCGTGTGGACGGCTGGGCTGCTGACTTACATCTTTGATTTCGACAAGCCGGGCCTGACTCGTGAACTCACGAAGCGGCTGGATGAACGCGACGCACGCCGCAGCAAGAATCCGAGCCGCTTTGTCTATGAACCGGAGGAGATGAAAGTGCTGCTGGAGGAGATGTGCGTGGCGGCGGGTGTGAAGTTCCAACTGCACACGCGAGTCGCTGCCGCGTTTCGCGAAGGCGGCAGGCTGCGCACGATCGTGACGGAGTCGAAGGCGGGGCGTCAGGCCTGGCGTGCGCCCATTTTCATCGACACGACGGGCGATGGCGATCTGGGTGCGCAGGCTGGATGTGGCTGGGAGGTCGGCCAGGATAAAGAATGCCCCTGCCAGCCGATGACGATGAATGCGCTTGCCGTGGTCAAAGATGCGAAGGCCATCTCGGCATTCACTTCCTTCAACGGCACGGATGAGTTCAATGGCCCCGGCGGACATCTGACGTGTGTCGAGGCATTCAAAGTGGAACTGAAGCGTGCAGGCATCGAGACCTCGTATGGACACCCGACCATCTTCCCAGTGCGTGATGATCTGGTCATGCTGATGCTGAATCACGAATACGGTATCAAGCCCTGGGACGCCGCTGCGATCAGCGAGGCCACGGTGCGCTCGCGGGCAGAAGTCTTCCGAGTAATGCGAGCACTGAGGAAGCTAGGTGGTGTGTGGGAAGGCTTGCAAATCGCCGCCACGGCGGAGCAGATCGGCGTGCGCGATGGCCGCCGCATCCACGGACGCTACACGATGACGCGGCAGGATTTGATCGAAGGTGCGCGGCAAAAAGATGCCGTGGCTCGCGTGACCTTCGGTGTGGACATTCACGCAGACACTAAAGAGACGAACGAGAAGAAGCCGATCAACAATGGCGACTTCAAAATGAAGCCCTACGACATCCCGCTGCGTGCGCTCATCGCCAAAGATGTGGACGGCCTCATGATGGCTGGGCGCTGCATCAGTGGCGATTTCATCTCACACGCCAGCTACCGCGTCACCGGTAACTCCGTCGCCATGGGCGAGGCCGCAGGCGTCATCGCCGCACTCGCGGCAAAGTCAGGTCGCTTGCCGCATGAGGTCGAGTGGAGTGAAGGAGCCGCCAAGCTCGCTGCGATGGGGCAGCGGGTGTGACGCTTCATCGCAGTGCCTTCGGTCTGCCGAACCATTTCTTCATCCGCGCACGCCATTGCTCCACAATCTCAGGTGGCCTATGCCGTAACTGATGTCGATGAGATTTCCTTCCAGCACATCTGCCATACCGACGGTGTAGCTCAGAATGCAGCGCCATCGTCCACATCAGCGCGGGACTGAAATATCTCGCTGCTAGATCGGTCGGTGACTCTTTAACATGTCACGAAAAACTGTGGCACTCGGTGACGCTGTATGCCCCTCACGACTCAACAAAGCCACCTGGCGCTCCACCGGATTGTCGCGGAGTCGCAACACGGCACATCCAGCGGTGGGCTGGCGCGTGGCAAGTTGTGGGAGAATAGCGATACCCAATCCCGCAGCCACAAGCGAACGGATCGTTTCCAGCTCGCTGCTTTCACAGGCGATGCGCGGCTCGAATCCGGCAGTGCGGCAGGCCGTGAGCGCCGTATCGCGGGCACGGCCTTTGTAGAGAATGAAAGGCTCTTCGGCGAGTTTGGCCAGGCTGATGGTCTTTTGTTTCGTTGCGTGATGCGCCCTCGCGACAAGTGCCACGAATGGCTCGGTAAAAAGCAGATGCTCATCAAAGCTGCCGCTGGTGGTGGGCAGTTGCACGATGCCGAACTCAACACGCCCGCTCTCGACCCACTGCGCCACCGCTTCTGATGTACCTTCAAAGAGCGCCAGTTCGACCAGCGGATGTAGCTTTCGAAACGCAGCAATGGCCGCAGGCAACAAACAGGCGCTGACCGAAGGAATGGCTCCGATGGTGAGCCTGCCGCCACGCAGGCTGATGAGATCATGCACCGCGCGCTTCGCCGCATCCGCACGCTCGATCAAAGCTTCAGCGTGTTGGCGCAGGGTTTCGCCAGCAGCCGTCAGCACCGTCTCGCGGCGGCCGCGATTGAAGAGCTGCGCTCCAAGCTCGGCCTCCAGCTTGCGGATCTGCTCGCTCAGCGCGGCTTGTGCGAGATGGAGATGTGCCGCTGCGCGAGTGAAGTTCCGCTGACGAGCAGCTTCGAGGAAGTATTCGAGTTGGTAGAGTTCCATCGTGTTTCCCGCTGATGATGATCGGAAAGAACTGATTTACCAGCGGTAAGAACTTGTCACTTATAGTCACTCATGAGCCGACTTTGCGTCCACACCATCACCACCAAGCCACTGAACCTCGATCAATGCCTCGTGGAATTCCCGAAGCGTGGTGTGAGTGGCATCACGATCTGGCGACAGGCTTTGGAAGGTCGCGATCTCGCCACCGTGAAGCGTCAAACGGCGGAGTCCGGCATGGATGTCGTGAGCCTGTGTCGCGGTGGCTTTTTCCCATCGGCAACGGCAGATGGCCGTCAGGCAGCGATTGATGACAATCTACTCGCCATCGAGCAAGCCCACGCCATCGGCGCACCGCTCATCGTGCTCGTCTGTGGCGCGGTTCCTGGGCAAAGCCTCGTCGAATCGCGCAAACAAATCGCCGATGGCATCGCCGCCGTCCTACCAGCGGCGGAGCAAGCAGGCGTGAAGCTCTCCATCGAACCGCTGCACCCGATGTATGCTGGTGAACGCAGCGCCGTGAACACCATGCGCCAGTCACATGAGATTTGCGATGCGCTCGGTTCACCGAAATCACTCGGCATCGCCGTGGATGTTTATCACGTCTGGTGGGACCCTGAGTTGAAGGAGCAGATCGACCTCGCAGGCCGCACTGGTCGTCTGCACGCCTTCCACATCTGCGATTGGAAAACCCCGACCACCGATCTCCTTAACGACCGCGGCCTCATGGGTGAAGGCTACATCAACATCCGCGAAATCAGCGACTGGGTGGACGCTACCGGCTTCACCGGTTACCGCGAGGTGGAGATCTTTTCTAACAAGTGGTGGGCCACCGATCAGAACGCTTTCCTCGATCAGATCGCCTCCAGCTACGTGAAGCTCTACGATTAGATTTGGTTTCCATCTTCCCTGCAACATCAACATCTCAAGCGGCGAAATTTGTGACCAAAGCCTGGGTCACAGCAAGCCCGACGACGCTCACCGGCCCCCGGCGAAAGTGTCAAGGTTTAGGTGCAGGCGAAAATCTAAAGGCACTGCCAAAACCATTTTAAAACCATCGAACCTCGGAATTCGCGATGGAACCCTCCCTGAGCACCAGGTGCTAATCGTGCGGAGGGTGAAAAAGGCTGAGTGTCGCCAAGATTGCCACTTGCTGCCTTACCCTGCCCGCCTTGGATGGCGGTCATGATTCCTCTCGAAGATTTTTTCAATGACGTGGTCGGTAAGGCCCAGCGCGGCCAGAGTCTGACCACTGAAGCCCTGGCTCAGAAAGCTGGTCTCACAGTGGCGCAGGTCGATGCCGTGAAAGATGGCGCTAAGGATGCCTCTACGCTGCTGAAACTCGCTCCTGCGCTCGGCCTGCATGGCCCAGCGCTCATCACTATGGCGGAGGGAGGATGGTTTCCCCGTCCTGTGACGCTCGATGGACTGGCTCAGTGCAACACGACTTACCACGACATGACGGTGAATGCCTATCTGGTCTGGGACCCAGCCACGCTTGAAGCGGCTGCTTTCGATACCGGGGCCACGGCTGCGCCAATGGTCGCTAAAATCAGTGAACTGGGTCTGACGCTCAAATTCCTTTTTCTAACTCACACGCACGCTGATCACGTCGCCGACATCAGCTCTCTCGCGGCACCGACGGTGCTGATCAGCGAGCGCGAAGCACACCCTGACGCACAGGCTTTTGCCCCCGGCACAAGCTGGCAACTAGGTGCTCTCAGCATCGAGTCACGCTCGACTTGGGGTCACTCTAAGGGCGGCACTAGCTACGTCGTGCGTGGCCTTGCCCAGCCCGTCGCCATTGTCGGTGATGCACTCTTTGCCAGTTCAATGGGCGGCTGTGCGGTGTCGTATGCTGATGCCCTGAGCACCAACCGCCAAGAGATTTTCACCTTGCCT
>JBEBGU010000382.1:0-4833 GCA_040081325.1 Prosthecobacter sp. | reverse complement strand
GGCCAGTCTGGATAAAGCCTGGCAGAAGGAGCAGAGGCAGCGAAAGTAGCAGAAATCTACACCGAGCTAGCGCGGGAGTGATGCAGGGCTTTCTAGCCTGCAAGGGGGTGTGGGGTGTCGAGAAGAGGTGCTTCCCAGTGGAAATCTCTCCTGCGAATGACCATCAGGGAATGCAGGCTGGAAAGCCCGCAACACTCTTCTCTCTGTTCTACACCCGAGATGCATGGCGTTCCGGTTCTCTAGATAAATCGTTGATCCTGAGCATTTAAGCCTGCGGAGCGGTGGCGTGGATCTGCGGGGCGGTGCGGCGGCTCCGCAGGGCGCACCACCGCTCTGGAGAGCCACGCCACGGCGCTGCGGAGCCGGGTTGATGGCGCATGAACGAAAAGCTGCTTTGGCCAGTTCAAGGGCCTCGTCCCAGGTTCTGCGTTTGTATTGATGGGCCACACGCGTGCTCATGCGCCTAACTACTTGATGAGAAACAAATCGGTTGAGTGCGTCAAGATCGTGATAGGCCACTGATTTGTCGAGTACCAACAGGGTGCGTGCTGCATGGGTGTTGTTTACATGCCCAGGCCGTGGATAGGCAACTCAAATATGGGTTTGCACCCACCTGGGAGTGCTTATTTGATGTGTGGATATTTCATGTCGCCGGACGAAATCTTCGGCTGCCATAATACCTTCATCGGGTGCGGCATAACCTTCATCGGATGCAGCATAGCCTTCATCGGGTGCGGCATAGCCTTCATCGGATGCGGCATAGCCTTCATCGGATGCGGTATAGCCTTCATCGGATGCGGTATAGCCTTCATCGGATGCGGCATAGCCTTTATCGGATGCGGCGTAGCCTTTATCGGATGCGGCATAGCCTTCATCGGATTCCAGTCCGTGTCGGGTTCTTGGTTGGGGCTGTGCTGCGTATCTTGGGGATGATGCTGCCGATGTTGTTTGTGGCTTGTGGTGGCGCTGACTGGCGCGTTAGCCTGGGTGCATGAACCCTCGAATTTGCAGAACGCTGAGCACTGTTTGTTTCCAAGCAGGCATTCTTTCCATCATGCTCTCTATCTGGATTTGGTGGTTCCTGAATGGGGATGATGTCGATCAAAAGGCTCATGCGGAACGCTTTGGTATCTTCGTCGGGCTGTGGGCTCCGACATTGCTGATTCTTTCAAATCGCTTCGACCGTTACGCTGATAAAGCTCGGCCAGTTCCTGGCTTGGTGGATCGGTCTGCTGATCAGTGATGCTTTAGAGAGCGCGGTCCAGAAAGCGCTTTTCTTCTTTGAGGAGTAGCACGGATGGAATCTCTTCAGCCATCTGATAAGCTGGCCCTACCTGACCGCTGATGGAGAGCAGACCTGCGTGAACGGCGCGCTGACCAAGTGATAGAGAACTGATGTCTCGGAGGTGGCTGAGATGGCTGCGCATACTGGCTAGATCTCCCATGCGGTAAGCTGCCAGTGCCTGAAATAGTCGGTGCTCGATACTCTCTGATTTTGTGTCGGTCTTGTGTTCCACCTTTTGCAGATTCAGCTCTAGATCATAGCCTGCGACGAGCTGTAGATAGGTGACGCGGTCAGCGTATTGCTCACTCTCTGGGCGTAGTGTGAGCAGTCGCTTAGCCGTTTGCAAAACACGCTCTGTGTCGTGCCCGCGCATGTCCATTTCATAGACTTTTTCCAGCATGGGCAGTTTTGATTTCGGCTGATGCTCGGAGAGGCCTTCATAAAACTTTGCGGCTAAATCATAGATGCCTGCCTCTTCAGCGATGTGCCCTGCTGCTGTGGCGGCGGCTGCGTCTCGTCCATGCCCAGAGGCTTCATAAACGGTGGTTAAGTGCTGGCGCGTGCGTGTGATGTCACCCTGATTGATGTGCTGGCTGGCTCGGGCACGCCACAGGGCGGTGTAGGCATTGGAGACGGGCATTCCGGCTGGCTTGGAAAGGGTTTTGTCGATCTCTTCCCACCGATCAAGAGCGGCTAGCGCTTGGAGGTAGGGTTCGATCAGCAGGGGGGATTTGGTGAATAGATCGCCTGTGTGCATGTTCAGCACGCGCTTGGGTTCATGCTCGCGCAATAGCCAAATGAGTAATGGGGCGAGTTTTTCGGGTCCTTTTTTTGCGTAGCGCTCGACCTCTGCAGATAGAATCTCTTCTTTCTGATGTGGGCGCACGCGAATGAGTGCTGACAGCACATGGAGTCTGGATTCAGCGGTCTTGTCAGGATGGGCTTCGATGCTCTTAAGTAGGCTGTCAGCTTCAAGACTGTTTAGACTTGAATCATTTGCCATGAAATCAATGGCGATGAGGGCTGCTCGGTCTTTCCCGGAGGAGAGTTGCAGGATGATTTCACGGCCCTGCTGGCGCATTTCGATAAAGGCGGCCTGCTGGTCCATGATGGCTAGGCGGAGTCTGCAAATGGGGTCGTCTTTGTCGAGTGTCAGGGCGTGACGCAGGGTGTCCTCTGCCTCTCTGACTCGGCCTTGTAGGCGTAGAATGTTTGCCTGTAACTCGAGGGCTGGGCGCTGAGCACGAGTGGCTGCTGTGAGCTTATCTAGGCTTTTCTGTGTGTTAAATATGTCCTGCTGCTGAATGTAGATCTGACCCATTTTCAGGAAATCAGCCTCAATCGCCTGACCCGTGACATCAAGGAGCCGGAGTGAGTGCAATATGGAGGCGGGCTCTCCATCAATGGCGATCAAGAAGTCTGCTGTGACGCGTAGGGTCCGAGGGTTTTGACTGCTCCACTGCTGAGCTAAAGTGAGGGCAGCAGTTGCCTCTGGCCACTCTGAGCTCTTGAGGTGTGTCTCTGCTGTGTCGGCGTAATACTGTGCGGCTAGTGAGCGCGCTTTTGACAGGCTTCTGGGGCCTATCATCCAGGCGGTAAGTCCGATGATGAAAAGGGTGATGAGACACCAGGTGATCCAGGGTTGTCTCGCCTTGGCGAGTAGTTCCTGAGGGAGATTGTGATCGCTCATGAGAGATGGATCAAGGGGCTTTGAGATCCAGCACGACACGGAAGCCGACGTCAGGTGTGGCGCTGTTACTTGCGGCGTGGCGTCGGGTCGAGGTGAGTAGCTGAGTCTTGTCAAAACCGAGCCAGGAACCACCTCTGATGACATGCTCTGTATCGGCCCCAGGCCAAGTATCAGCGCACCACTCAGAGACGTTGCCGCCGAGTCCACCAATGCCGATTTCGTTGACCGCCTCAGCGGTGACCGGCGCGGTGTAAGAGTAGCTGTCACTGAAGCCGGGTAGATTGGCCGCGTCCAGATTCGTCACCATGGAGGTGGGAGGGAAGGTGCCTGCTGCGGACCATGGATAGTGTTTGATGTTTACACCATTCCTGGCGGCTGGGTCTGCTCCTGTCTCGTCTTTCAATCCTGCCATGAGACTCCACTCGGTATCTGCTGGTAGGCGGTAGGCGGCGCTCGCTGAAATGAGGTTATTGGCGCGGTCACGCTTGGTGAGCCATTCGCAAAAGTCATGGGCATCTGTCCAGGTCAATCCAGATGCGGGATGTGTGCCTCCGAGCAGAAAGGTGGGCTTCTTTTCCCATGTGCGATCGGCGCTCTTCAGCCATGTCTCGAAGTCCTGTACGCGCACCTCAGTGCGGCCTGCTAAAAGCCTATCTCCAAGGGGCACGAACTCCATGCCAAGAGAGTTTTGAAAAGGGCTGCCTGCTAGAGCTGGTTTCAGCTTCGATATGTCTGGGACGGTTGAGCTTAGATCTCCGCCCTGGAGTTTCTTTTTCATGGCCTCCAGTTCATCTTTGTTCACCGTGCCGCCCATGATTTGCTGCCGCCTTTCAGCACGTATTTTTTCTTTCTTCGTTTCGACCATGGCTAGCAGGACTGCGCTGCGTTGTTTGTCTTCAAAAACACAACGAAAGCCGATGGTCGGCATGCGGAGTTCAGCAGGCACTCGGTAGGTATAGGCGGAGATGAGGCACTCGGCACGAAAGTACGCCCAGGAGCCGCCACGCAGTACGCCTTCCTGCTCGACTCGAATCTCTGGGTCCCAGCACCACTCCCAGACGTTGCCTGATAAATCATAGAGGCCTTCGCCGCTTGGTGTGAATTGCCCGACTGGTGAGGTGAATGGAAAGCCATCTTCGTAGCCTGGAATTTCACCCTCGGCAAAGTTGCCCGCCTTCAGCGGCGGTGGCCAGCGCGTGCCCCAGGGGAAGGTGCGCTGATCTGAGACTTGCTCATCCACGGTGAGATCTGGTTTGCGGGTCCTGAGGAGTCCGATGGCGGCATCCCACTCTTGCTGAGTCGGCAGACGGTAGGATTGGGCTGGGTTGAGCTTGCCGGTCAGGCGCTCTTTATCTGTGAGCCAGGCACAGAATAGTTTGGCATCTTGGAGAGTGATGCCGACAACGGGGTGATCGGGGCCTTGCTTGAAGTGCGGCTTATAAGCCCAGTCACTTTTTGTTTCAGTGAGGAAAGTCTGCCACTCTGTCACGGTCGTCTCATGAGTGGCGAAAAGAACGATGGAACCTGGAACGGCCAGAAATTTGATGCCCAGGCTACTCGAGTGCTCGGTCATCTCCTCCGGCTTTTGGGCGATCCCGACGATTGGTAGGATCAGGGTAAATAATAGCTGGCTAAACGTACGCATGGTTTGGGCGGGTAAGTAAGCGCGGATGGTCAACGATGGAGTTTCAAAGGTCAATCTTGCCGAGTGTCTAAAAAAAGAGTCCGGCATCGCTGCCGGACTCTCCGAGATTTAGAATTGGAAAAGCGAATTAGGCTTTAGCGATGCTGGTGATCTTGCCGTGTTCGCTGTCCACTTTGACGTTTTTGCCGACGAGCTTGTCAGCGCCATCAGCAC
>JBEBGU010000381.1:0-4839 GCA_040081325.1 Prosthecobacter sp. | reverse complement strand
GCGGCTGGATGTCGTAAATAGTGACGGCCTTCTTCTTCGCCACGGCCTCGGCGGCGCGTTGCTGGGCCTCTTTGTTGCCGCCTTTGATCTGCGGGGTGTTCGGCGTGTAGGCGGCGGCGAGGATCTTTGCCTCGGGCAGCAAATCCATGTCGTAGTAGATCTCGTCGTCGATGTCGAAGTTGCTGATGTCCTTCGTGATCGCGTTGTCGTGATCGGTGAAATAGAGGCTCATCGGGGCCTCCAGCCACTTTGTCTGCCCGAAATGCCACGAGCCGCCGATGATCGTCTTGAACCAATCGTGGTCTTTTGACACCGCCGCTGCGTGAATCGTCACCACGCCGCCGCCACGGGCGAGGAACTCCATCAGATTCTTCCGCTCATCGCCGATCTTGATGTTTCCGGCCTCCTGCGCGTGCAGGATGAGCACGTCCGTCTTGTCGAGCTGCTCCTTCGTCGGGAATTCGAGGCTGCCCTCGCACTTCGCGCCGCGCTCATTGAGCATCGGCACCCATTCCTTGAGGAACTGCGGGAAATCATGCGCACCAGGGCCGTGGGATTTTTTGCCGGCGCGGATGAAGACGCGGAGCGGCTCCGCCGCGAATGACGAATGACAAATGACGAATGACGAAAGCAGCAGGGCGGAGAGGAGGAGACGCTTCATGGTTGGAACGAGGTTACGCGATACCAACGGCTTCTGTGAAGCGCTTTTACGCACGGGGCGCTATCGGGAATGCACATGGGGTTGTGCCGGTTCTCGGTTCGCTGTTCTCGGTTCGTTGGCTTCAGAGCGTCATCGGCTTCATGGCGGCACCTTTTTCGAGGCAGGCTGGGATGCTGCGGCGGAAATCGTCGAGACTGACGGGCTTGGTGAGGAAGGCGTTCATGCCGGCTTCTTTACACTCCTCCTTCACGCCTGTGAGTGCGTGCCCGGTCATGGCGATGATGGCGGGCTGGTTCTTGAGATTGAAATTTCCACGGATGCCTTTGGCTGCGTCGATTCCACCCATGATTGGCATTTGCAGATCCATGAAGATGAGTTCGTAGCCGTTGCGCGACATCATTTCGACGGCCTCCTGGCCGTTATTGGCGATGTCGATCCCCGCATAGCCAAGTCGTTGAAGGAGCATGACGGCGATCTTTTGATTGAGAGGCTGATCCTCGACGAGAAGAATGCGCGCGGGATGCTGTTTGGCAAAGCTGTCACCACTGGCATTCGCAGCGGCTGATATGGCACGGTTGGTTGACTGCGATATGTGAGCATCATGCCCGGCTGATCCAGCGCGATTCTGACTCTGCAAAGGGTGATTTTCCTCTGCACGCATGGGTGTGTGTGTGAGGGGGGCGGAAGCCGCGCGCACGGGCACCAGTGCCGGTGCAAGCATGGGCGTGAGCATGGGTGACTGTAGCTGTAGATGTGTGTTGGAAACTGAGGCGCGTGGCATGCGAATGAGTTCGGCGAGACTGCGCATGAGTTCGCGGCGCTTAGCGGGCTTGCCGATTTTTGCAAAGCGACTGCAACCAGGCGGAGCATATTCGTCACGCAACTTCCAGCGTGTCAGGGGAAGTAGAACAATGATGGCGGCACCTTTGCTGATAGCGGTTTGGATGATGGGATATGCGGCATCAGGCAAGAGATCGGTGGCGTCTAAAATGAAGACGGCGGCTTCCTCAAAATCACGCGCAAGCTCTTGCTGTGAGATGGCAACACTCGGCTGAGCGATGCCGATGACTCCCCACTGTTGAAGCGACTGCTGGAGGATTTGCTGAGTGGTGGTGTGCTTGCTGTGATAGACGACGCGGCGGTCTTTGATGGTGTCGATCCATGCCAGCTCTTCTTCGCGCCCTTCGACGTCTGGCGCGATGCGCAGTGGGATCTCGAAGAAGAAGTCGGAGCCGCGTCCTTCTTCACTGATGACACTGACTTCTCCGCCCATGAGGCGACAAAGATTTCGACATATAGCGAGTCCGAGTCCTGTGCCGCCATACTTGCGGGTGGTGCTGGTATCGGCCTGTGTAAAGGCTTGGAAGAGTGAGCTGAGCTTATCCGCAGGGATGCCGATGCCGCTGTCGCGAATGGAGAAATGAAGGTGGGCGATGTCGCCCTGTTTGGTCTTGCGACTGACCTGTCTGGCGAGGATGAGGATCTCACCCTTTTCAGTGAATTTGATGGCATTGCCGACGAGGTTCACCAGCACCTGCTTCATGCGCTGGAAGTCGCCCCGGAAGTAGCGCGGGAGAGCGGCATCGATGTGGAAGTTTAACTCGAGATTCTTTTCAGCCGCGCGGTAGGAGAAGACGTCGGCGACCTCAGAGATGAGTTTTTCCATGTCCACAGGCATGTCCTCGATTTCGAGCTTGCCGGACTCGATCTTGGAGAAGTCGAGGATGTCATTGATGAGGTGCAGAAGCGACTCACCGGAGGAGCGAATCATGCGGACAAGTTCTTCCTGCTCTGGAGCGAGTCCAAGCTCGACCAGCAGCGAAGTGGTGCCGATGATGCCATTCATGGGCGTGCGTATCTCATGGCTCATGTTGGCGAGGAAGTCGCCTTTGGCTGCGGTGGCGATCTCGGCTTGTTTTTTGGCCTGCTGATATTCGGCGACGATTTGTTGGCGCTTGGACTCCTCCTGCTGGAAGTGACTGAGCGCTGCGTTGAAGGAGTCTTGAAGCATATCAAGGTCGTCGTGACCACGCACGCTGAGGCGGTGATTCAGATTGCCCATTCTGATGGCGTCAAAACCAGTCATCAGAGCAGATGTCTTGCGCGTGATGCTGCGACCGAGCCAAAAGAAACCAAGCACTGCGGGAAGAAGCCCGATGGCGGCACCGAGGAGCGGCACCATGAGACGGGGCGCATTGAGTAAATGGCGAACATGGACAAGAGGCTGGCGTGCAAGAAGCACGCCTGCAAAGTGACCCGAAGAATCCATCAGAGGACCGGCGGCGAGGAGCCATTCATAGTCGTCTATCACGTTTGCTTTAAATGAAACGGGCGCTTCGCCAACGACGATGCTGGAACCCGCCATGACGCGAAATAAGATCTCTTCCACGCGCTTGGATTCAGGCTCTTTTGGCTGAAGATTTAACTCCGTGTCATGGACGACAATGAACGGGGTTTTACCCAAGGGCTGGGGGCTTTTCGTCTGGGTTGGACCGGCGATCTCGATCCGCAAACCGAGTTCTTGAATCATAGGCGGCACGTCCACTACCTGGAGTCGCATCTTGAGATGGACGATGGATTCGACATTCAGATTGCGTGTCCCCGCGAGCATTTCTGGCGACAGGCTCTGGTTCGCGAGTTCATGCTGTGCGGCGCGGACGATGGAGCCGAGGTAGGCACGCTGTGCCATGCGCAGGATGAGGAACTCCTGCCAGAGAAAGGCTGTCGAAGTCACACATACACCAATGAACACGGCGATGATTCCGAGCACCGTGAAGCGGTTGGCGATGGGGACGCGAAATTTCATACGAGCAAATCGTTCGTGCTACGCTCACGGGCGAGATGACGCCGAACCATGGTGCAGAGATGCTCCAGTGCGTATGGCTTGTTGAGCACATCAGCAAAGCCGATGGCTTGGCAGAGCGCCGTCGCATCATCCTGGAAATATCCGCTACAGGCGATGACGGCCACATCAGGATCGATGCTCAAGATGCCCTCCAAAACCTCAAAGCCTGACATACCACTGGGCATGGTCAGATCTAAAATGATGACGCTGAATCGCTGATCTTGATTGAGGCCCTGACGCACGAGTTCGATGGCTTTGACACCTGAATCACAAGTGGTGACATCAAAGGTCTGCGAATCCAAAATTGTCTTCGCAACTGCGAGCACATGGGGTTCGTCATCCACGACAAGAACGCGACCGATTTGGCGCGTGGGTGTGGAGTTGCTAAAGAAGGAAGGGGTGTTCATATCAGGTTAGTTCCAAAGCGGTTCAGGTGACGGCGGTGTAGGAGAGGCATTTGATTTCATCCAAACTGGTGTGACCGGCGAGGACCTGCATGAGGCCTTCTTGATAGAGGGAAAAGAAGCCATTTTTAAAGGCAGCAGCACGCATGGCAGACATGGGTGCTGCCTCTTCAACGAGATCACGCAACTCGGTGCTGATTTCACAAATTTCCATGAGCGCGACACGCCCGCCGTAGCCTGTGCCATGACACTCCGCACAGCCTGCGGCGGCGAAGATGGGCTGAGTGAGTGGCTGGGTGATGACGCCCTGTTTGGCCATCATGTCCTGGATGTCCTGCGGCACTTGCATGGGCCGCTTGCAGTAGGTGCAGAGGCGGCGCACGAGCCGCTGTGCCTGTGAGAGCGCCAAGCAGTCTGCTAGCAGATATTTTTCCACCCCCATACTCATGAGTCGTGAGACGGCGCGCAGGGAGTCGTTGGCATGAAGTGTGGTCAACACAAGATGGCCTGTGAGCGCGGCATTCACAGCGGAGTTGGCCGTCTCGGCATCACGCGACTCACCGATGAGGATGATGTCTGGATCGGCTCGTAGCAAGGCGCGCAGGCCATTGGCAAAACTGAGTCCGTGGTGCGGATTGGTCTGGGTTTGATTGATGCCCTCGATCTCATATTCGATCGGGTCTTCAATGGTCTGAATGTTCACACTCTCATCATTCACACTATTGAGTAGGGCGTAGAGTGTGGTGGTCTTCCCAGAGCCAGTGGGACCGGTCACGAGGATGAGTCCCTGATCGCGAGTCATGGTGCGATTGAGGATGTCCACCTGACGCTGGCCGAGATTGAAATCACTGAGCCTCTTCACGCCGTCCTGCTTATCCAGGAAACGCATGATGATCTTTTGAAACTCACGGCGTGTGGGCACAGCTGCG
>JBEBGU010000380.1:0-4850 GCA_040081325.1 Prosthecobacter sp. | reverse complement strand
AACGTTGTTTAACCAAAATAAATTGTGGACGAATCAGATTCGCCCACAGGGCGTTTGTGGAAGAACCGGGTGGAGTTGAGTGAAAAGGAGGCCGTTCACGAAACGAAAGGGTTTTTATGAATGAGCCGATGGAAGTGAAAAAGTCTTCGGAGGTCAAGCTTTGGGTGTGACAGCTTAAAAGTAAGCCCTTAATCCTAAAACCGGAGTTGAGAGTTTTGAGATGAGTGTTGAGAGCCTGAAACTGAAGCCGTTAAGGCCACAACAATCGCTCACCTTTTAACTGAGTTAATTCAACGACTTCCGCAGTTCATGCACGGTGCTGATGATGTGATCCTCGACCTTGGCGCTCCAGCGGGTGGGGTGGGTGCCCCACTTCATGGCGTCGCCGCCTTCGTAGCCGCCTTCTTTCCAGACGCGGAGGCTGGGGATGTAGCTGGGCACGTCGTTGGTGTAGGCGCTGATCCAGACGAGCGGGTCTTTGATCTCGGACTTCAGGCGCAGTGAGTAATCCACGACGACTTCACCGCCGAGCGTGACCCAGGTGAGCTGGTCGCCGAGGCGCAGGACCTGCACGGGATAGGGGTAGGTTTGCGGCAGGCTGCCATCGGCATCGAGTCGGGCTAAGACGCGACCGGCGTGGGCTTTGTCGAGTCCGGTGGCGGTCTTCTGCTTTTCTAAAAGCTGCTCACGAGTCGGAAGTGTGTCGTAGGCCAGCGGGATCTCCTGGTAGGCGGCGCGGATGCTGCCGGTGAGCGGAATGAGAGTGGTGGTCAAAGCCGCCTCGACGGCGGTGGCGAGGCTTTTCCCATGCGTCTGAGCCAGCTCCATCGTGCGGCGCGGATACGGATTCTGATCGCCGCTACAGCCGTTCATAAACATGGCGGTCACACCCGGATGCGCGGCCTCCAAAGCCTGCTGGGCATAGCCCGCGTAGTCGCCGCTGAATTTCTGATGCCCGAGCGTGGTGCAGTGGCAGGCATAACCAAAGACGACGGCGAGTTCCTTGCCTGCGGCATCTGCCACCTTGAGCACGGGCACGGCGTGATCCACCGGGCCGTCGGGATTCGGAAAATTGTTCCAGCCACCGGTGCCATTCGGCGTGCGCCGATTCATGGCGAAGCCGCAGCGGGCTTTGCTGTAGTTCAGCGTGGCAGGCACGGCTTTCTGCAATGCTTCGCCGACAAGTCGAACGAGTGTTTCTTGAAGCTGATTCGTGTAGGTCTCCGCTTCGGCCTCACGTTTTGCGGGATCGTCGGTTCCATCGACTCGGCTGGTTCTCAGCTCCGGCCCGCTGTGGGTGTGGCTGGCATTGATGGCGAGTCGCGCAGGCTCGATGCCGAACTGCTTCTGCACCTGCTCGGCGACATACAGCCGCACGTTTCGCGGCACGCCGACGAGATCCATGGTGATCAACGCAAACCTGCCGCCGCTGGCATCTTCAACGACGAGCGCCTTCGCATACAGATCCAGTTCCACGCCTTCGGACGGTTTTGTGCGGCCCGCGTAGCCTGCCATCCACATCGGTGCCTCAGGTGTGATTTTGGCACTGGCAGCGCCTGCTTTCCAAACCGGTGCCGGAGCATCAGCAGCATAGATCAGAGTGGCGAGGACGAGGCAGAAGGGCAGCAACAGTTTCATAGGCGACTGCTAGGAGTCGCCAACCGCCGCTCTTTTCTTACCTGATCAAAATCATTCGCCGAGCTGCTCAGGCTCAGTCTCCTGGCGCTTCTTTTGCGCCTTGTTCTTCATGCGGACGTTTAGCATCTCGACGAACACCGAGAAGGCCATGGCAAAATAGACGAAGCCTTTTTCAAAGTGAACGTGGAAGCCCTCTGCGATCAGCGTGGTGCCGATGAGGAGTAGGAAGGAAAGCGCGAGTACTTTCACGGTCGGATGACGGCTGATGAAGTCACTCACCGAGCCAGCAAAGATCATCATGAAGCCGACGGCAATCATCACGGCGAGGATCATGATGCTGACCTGATCCACCATGCCCACGGCAGTGATCACTGAGTCGAGTGAGAAGACGATGTCCAGAAGGGCGATCTGAAACAGGATGGCTCCGAGTGCTGCTTTGGCTTTGCCTGTGCTGTGTGCCTCTTCCTCCTGGCCTTCGATCTTGTGGTGCAGTTCCTTCGTGCTTTTCCAAAGCAGGAACAGGCCACCGAGGATGAGGATCAAATCTTTACCCGAGATGTCATGAGCCAAGACGGTCACCAACGGATTCTTCAACTGCATGACCCATGAGATGCTCAGCAGCAGTAGGATGCGTGTGACCATCGCAAACGCGAGTCCGAGGAAGCGCGCCCGTGGCCGCTCCGCCACCGGTAGCTTGTCCACGAGGATGGAGATGAAGACGATGTTATCGATCCCCAGCACGATCTCCATCACGGTCAGCGTGAGCAGTGCGACCCAGGCTTCTGGAGAAGTGAACCACGAGAGGTCAAAAGAAGCGGTGGCGAGAAACGGGAAAAAGTCAGTCATGCGGCGCAGAGACTAGTCTCTACGGCCCAAGCCGCAACGTGAGATGCATGACGGTTTCTTCTGTTCGGAGCACCGCCTTCAGGCGGTTCCCTGAAGGCTGGAATTACTGCTTACGACGACCTTCAAAGACCGTCTAAAGCCGGTGATCCGAACGCTGAAAAGCACGAGCGTTGAAAAGCAGTGCTGACGACCAATCAATCGGCTGGAGCGCCACCAGCGGGCGCACCTTTCTCGGCGAGCTTGGCTTTCACGGCTTCTTCGATTTCGGTGTAGAGCGCGGTGTCGAGCTTGAGCGCTTCCTTAGCGGCATCGCGACCTTGGGCGAGTTGGCTGCCTTTGTAGCTGATCCATGAGCCGCGCTTTTGCAGGACTTCAAACTCCATGGCCAAGTCGAGCATGGAGCCGACATTGGAGATGCCTTCGTTGTACATGATGTCGAACTCGGCTTCGGTGTAAGGCGGGGCGAGCTTGTTCTTCACCACCTTCACTTTCGTGCGGTTGCCAGTGACGGTGCCGTCGCTGCTCTTGATGGCGCCGATGCGGCGGATATCCACGCGCACGCTGGCGTAGAATTTGAGAGCCTTGCCGCCAGGCGTTGTTTCAGGATTGCCAAACATGACGCCGATCTTTTCACGGATCTGATTGGTGAAGATGACGCAGGTGCGCGCTTTGCTGATGATGGCGGTGAGCTTTCTCAAAGCGGCGCTCATGAGTCGTGCCTGGGCACCGACGGTGCTGTCACCGATCTCACCTTCGAGTTCCTGACGTGTGACCAGCGCTGCCACGGAGTCGATGACGATGACATCCAGCGCATTCGAGCGCACGAGTGTTTCACAGATACGCAGAGCCTCTTCACCTGAACCGGGCTGAGAGACGAGCAGCTCGTCCATCTTCACGCCGAGTTTGCGGGCGTAGTTCGAGTCGAGCGCGTGCTCGACGTCGATGAAGGCCGCCAAGCCGCCCATTTTTTGGGCTTGAGCGATGACGGTGAGCGTCAGCGTGGTTTTACCTGAGGACTCGGGGCCATAAATTTCTACCACTCGACCGCGAGCGAAACCGCCGACGCCGAGCGCTTGGTCGATCAAAATATTGCCCGTGGGGATGACGACGACATCCACCTTCTGATCACCGACCATGCGCAGGATGGAACCCTCACCGTAGTCTTTGTGAATCTGTTGGATGGCGAGGTCTAGATTGCGGGCGCGAGCCTCGGCGATCTTGTTCGTGGCTGGCTCGGAGGAGGATTCTTTGGATGGGGATTTGGCCATAATCGTGTAAGTGCGTTTTCTGTTCGGTCGAACATCTATCTTGAGTGAGCTGCCGCGTAAAGCAGTTTTCCCAATCAGCGCGATTTAAAGCAGTTTTATTCGGCCTGTGCAAGCCGTGCGCGTCATTGAGTCATCCGCAGCAATGGCGCGTAGATTCCCTGCATCATCGTGATGATGCGGTAGGCCACGAAGCCGACGACAAAAACATAACCGATCTTTGGCAGCCATTGCGAAGCGCGCTCGATGGCTTCATTCGCGAGCATCGTTTCCGCAGCGGTCCAGCGCGCCATTTCTTCATCGAGTCGGCCCGTCTCCTCGGCCGTGGCGATCGAGTGGGTGAATTCCGTCGTGAATGCCCTCGTTTCAGCCATCGACTCAGCGAGTCGCTGGCCCTCGATGATTTGCTCAGAGGCATCTTCAGAGGCCTGCCGGATCACCGCGCTTTGAGCCGCTCGGCCTGCGATGCGTAGCGTCTCCGACATGCTCATGGCCGCTAGCAAACAAGCGTGCGAAACCTGTGTAAAACGCGCCAGCGCCCAATGCCGCCGCGCTGCTCCCATGAATGGCACACGATTCAGCCAGCGGTCCACACTCACCGATTCTACCGCACGACTCGAAAGCCAGCGCCACGCCGCCGAGCCACCAAGAATGAGCAGCCACAGAACCACCAGCGCGATGACGATGCGGCGCAGTGGATGATCGTTTTCCTCTGGGGAAATGAAGGCGGGCAGCTCCGGCAGCAGGATGGCCATGTGAACGAGAATCAGCGGATAAATGAGTGCGCCGCGTGCCTGCCGCGCCGCGCCATCCATCGCGGCAAAATAACGCGCCAAGTGATTGAAAGCGCCCGCCATCTTGCCGCTGCGCTCACCCGCCTCGATCAAAGAAGACTCGAGTCCGCCGACCAGCGCCCCGTTGTTTTTCGTGATCGATTCTGCGATGCCCTGCCCTGCCTCCAGCCCGCGCTTCATCCCTTCCAAATACACACGCTTCTCCGGTGATGGATTCTGCCCGATCAGTAGCGATAGCGAACGGTCCAAATGAAAATCTGCCTCAGTGAGTTTTGCCAGCTCACGGTAAAGTGAGGCCTTGTCGCGG
>JBEBGU010000379.1:0-4852 GCA_040081325.1 Prosthecobacter sp. | reverse complement strand
TCGCCACCGGCGCCAGCCTGCCCACAGCAGCGAAGCCTAAGCCCACAGTGCCGCCGACTGCGACGTATGAGTTTAGCTTCCGCAATCTGGTGAAGACCCGCTCTTCCATCGCCGAGTCCTTCATCGGCCAGATTGGCAGCGTGGATGATGAAGCGCAGAACCTCACGCAACGCTACACCGTGAGGCGCATCGGCCCAGGAACCACGACCACCACCCTCTTCTCAGATGCCATCGTGCCGCCGAATAATCAGGGCCTCGTGACGCCACTCTACAATCAGGGCAATGATGGTGAAAACCGCGCCAAAGAAGGCGTGGCCAGCGCCGTCGCTCTCGATGCCTACACAAAGTCCAGCATCTTTACGAGTGCCTTCGGTTATCAGGTCTTTGCCGGTCAGCGTGACGATGGATTCTACGCCGATGTGCAGAGCATCTTCGACCTCGATTTCGGCTTTGGTGGAGGCAACAAACCCTTCGACAGTCAGGCTGGGTTCAATGTCCACACCATCGTGCTCAACATCCCCATCGAAGAACTCGGCGGTGATCAGCAAGTCGCCGGCGTGTGGGCCACCACTTGCCGCCGCTCCACGACCACTTTGCGCCCCACAGGTGGTGCCATCACTGGCAGTTGGGTGCAGGTCGGTCGCCAGGGAAATCCTTTGTTCTGCGAGGCCATCGTCCCCATTGTGGACAAGGATTTATACAACCGCGGTCCCATCGCCAATGATCCGCTGCGCTTCAATAAATACGCACTCGCTCCCGAACTCGCCACGCTCGTCGGCGCAGATATGAATCGTCGTGTGAACCGCACCGATCTCGCGGGCATCTTCATTCCAGACATCATCAAGGTGGACCTATCCACCTCTGCGGCCCGACTTGCAGGCGGCACCAATTCCGGTGCGGCTCCTGATGACGCTGGCTTCCACCGGCTCGGCATCTTTGGTGGTGACACGCTCATCAGCAATATCCAGACCGGCTTCGGCGGTGGCACCGTTCCTGGCGGCTGGCCGAATGGTCGGCGCTTTGGTGATGACGTCGTGGACATCGCTGTCATCGCAATCCTCAGCGATCTACGCACCAGTCCGCCGATGATCTTCGGTGACGCCACGGTGAACGTGGACCGCGTGCTCAAAAACGACATCGGCTACAACAAAGTCTTCCCCTATGCCGCCACGCCGCTCAATGGCCGGAACAGCAGCCAAAACTAACTTATCATTCATAGAATCCACTTATCGAATCACGATCATGAAAACAAAAACACCTTCCCGCGTGCTGAGCCTAGCGCTCACTGCACTCCTGCCGCTCACCGGTAATGCCTCCAGTCACATGGACGCACCGCTCGTCACGCTCGATCCTGCGGCGAATACGACAGACGTTTACGCCTTCGTCTCCACGCGCAACTCGCTCAAATACCTCACCGTCGCACTCGCGGTCTATCCGCATGAGGAACCCGGCGTCGGCCCGAACAAATACAACTTTGACGACAACGTGCTCTACCGCATTCGCGTCGCCACCGGAGCCAATCTGCCCACTGCGGCGATCCCGAAACCCAAGACCGCGCCCACTGCGACTTATGAGTTCAGCTTCAAGACGGCCTACAAGAACAAGAACACCATCGCGCAGTCCTACCTCGGCGTGATCAACACCGTGAACGACGCGGCTCAGAACCTGACGCAGCGCTACACCGTGAAGAAGATCGGCTCCGACAACAAGAGTGTCACACTCTTTACCGATGCCATCGTGCCGCCGAACAACCAAGGTCTCACCACGCCGCACTACAATCAGGGCAGCAACGGTGAAAACGCCGCCAAGGAAGGCGTGGACATGGCCGCTGGTCTCGACACCTACACCGCCGCCAGCGTCTATACCAATCCCGCAGGCTACCAAGTCTTCGCGGGTCAACGCGATGATGGATTCTACGCGGATGTGCAGAGCATCTTCGATCTGGACTTTGGCTTCACGGGTGCCAACAAGCCCTTCGACAGCCCGTCTGGTTACAACGTCCACACCATTGTCCTGAACATCCCCGTCACCGAACTCGGTGGTGATCAAAAAGTTGCAGGCGTGTGGGCCGAGACGAACCGGCAGACCACCACGGTGCTGAAGGACACCGCTCTCGACACTCGAAGCGGTTTGTGGGTTCAGGTTGGTCGTCAGGGGAACCCGCTCTTTTGCGAAGCCCTGCTCCCAGGACTCGTGAAGGACGCCTACAATCGCTCCCCCGTTGCTGAAGACGTCATGCGCTTCAAACATTATGCGACAGCACCCGAGCTGGCCACCATCCTCGGTGCCGCGCCAGATCGCCGCGTAAACCGTAGCGATCTCGCAGGCATCTTTATTCCTGACATCCTGAAAGTGGATCTCTCCACGGCACCCGCAAAACTCGCTGGTGGCAGTAATGAGGGTGCCGCTGCATCGGACGTGGGCTTCCATCGGCTTGGCATCTTCGGCGGTGATACGCTGACCAGCGCCATCCAGCCCGGCTTAGGAGGCGGCACGCTTCCTGGCGGTTGGCCGAATGGTCGCCGCTTCGGGGATGACGTGGTGGACATCGCCGTCATCGCCATCCTCAGCGACCTGCGCACCAGCCCGCCGATGATCTTTGGTGATGCCATGACCGACATCGACCGCGTGACTGGCAATGACATCGGCTACAACAAAGTCTTCCCCTATGCCGCCACGCCGCTGAATGGTCGCAATCATCAGCACGACTGATCACTGCAAATGATGTTATGAGTTGGCAGTCCCAAGAATCCGAAAATTGGGGCTGCTACTTTTCTTTGTTCATGTAAGAACTAACCACGTCTCCGCTCAATGCTCGAAGCCAAGCTCATCGATGATTCCGACAATGCTCTCCTCAAGAGAGTAGCCATAGGTGATCATGCAGCCTTTGCTCAGTTTTATGATCGAGTGTCAGGCCCTCTCTACAGTCTGGCCCTGAGAATGCTCAGTGATGAACAAGATGCCAAAGACGCACTTCAAGAAGGCATGGAAGAACTCTGGCGTAAGGCCCCAAGCTTCGACAGCACTCGATCCGCCGCCTTCACTTGGTCCGTCATGATTTTCCGCTCGCGGCTCGTGGATCGTATCCGCCGTAAAGCGAGCAAAGGACGCCTGATGGAAAAGGTGCTCGAGCAAACTGATCCTATCGCCATGGATGATCACACCAGCCTACAGTCACTCGCTCGCAGTGAGGATTGCTCGCTCGTGCGCCGCGTTCTTTCGGCTTTGCGGGATGAACAGCAGGAGCTTTTACGCCACGCCTTTTTCAGTGGCTGGACACAGCAGGAGATCGCAGATAACACCGGACGCCCGCTCGGCACGGTCAAGACCATCATACGGCGGGCCTTGATCGAGCTACGCGAACGTCTCAACCAAGAGGGCTACGAAGCATGAACACAAACGCCGCACACCCCAGAGAAGAAGAGGCAATCGCCTATTCACTCGGCCTCATGGAGGAGCACGAGCGTGGTGCTTTCCTCAAAGCCACGGAAGCCGATCCGGCACTCCGTTCCCTTGTCGATGAACTTCAACAAACCGCTGCTGCCATGACTTTCAGCGCCCCACAAAAAACCGCCCCCGCAGATGTGCGGAGTGCCGTGCTCAACCACATTCAGACCATCCCACAGCCCCGCACTGCCATGACAAATCACGCAGCCACTGCCACAACTAAACTGAGAAGCTTCGGCCTCATCGGCTGGGCCGCAGCAGCCGCATTGGCGATCATCGGAGCCTATGGCTGGAATACCGCCAATCGCACGAATGAGGCGCTGGCCGCCGCTCAGGCGAAAGTCCAAGCGCTCGAAGTCGCGGCAGGTGCCGCACGCGCCATGGAGCTGTCTTTGAAACAAGAACTCGCCAGGCTGACGCAGACGCATGAAGTCGCGAAGATGCAGATCGCGACGCTGCAATCCACGGTCAGCGAATATCAGCAAGGCGTTGCCGTCGTGGTGTGGAATAGCGAGAAGCAGGAAGGCATCCTCAAGCTTGAAAAAATGCCCCCTGTCGCCATCGACAAGGACTACCAGCTCTGGGTCGTCGATCCCTCGAAGAAGACGCCCGTCAATGCCGGTATCGTGAAGGTGGACGTGAATGGATTCGCCAAGGTCGAGTTCAAGCCCACGGTCGATGTGCAACAGGCCGACAAGTTTGCTCTCAGTGTGGAAAAGAAAGGCGGTGTGGCTGAGAACGAAGGCCCCATCATCTTGCTGAGTGAGTAATAGTCTGCGCAACTTCTCACGCTACGTCACGTTACAGGCGCACCATGAAAACCATCCTCTGCCTGCTGCTCCTCGCCACGCCTCTGCTTCACGCTCAGAAAGCCAAAGGCGGCGGCAAGAAGGGCACCGTCAAGCTCACCACCGAAACCGTGAAGACGAGTGAGATCGTCTATAAAATCACACCGCAGGGCGAGCTGAAGCTGCATGTGTTTTCGCCGGCGGGTGAAGTTCAAACCGCTGTGCAGAGGCCATGCGTCGTGTTCTTCTTTGGCGGCGGCTGGAAGAGCGGCTCGTATCTGCAATTTGTCCCGCAGGCGGAGTATCTGGCCACGCGCGGCATCGTCGCCATCAGTGCTGACTACCGCATTCTGAGCCTGCACAAAACATTGCCCGACAAGGCCGTGGAAGACGCGAAGAGCGCCATCCGCTGGGTGCGTGGTCATGCCACCGAGCTGGGCATTGATCCAAACAAAGTCATCGCATCGGGGGGCTCGGCAGGCGGGCATCTCGCGGCCTGCACGGCTCTTTGCACTGCCTACGATGCCGCGTCAGATGACAAATCCATCTCCGCCAAACCCAACGCCATGGTGCTCTTCAATCCGGCCATGAACATCGCCACGCTCTTCAAAGAGCGC
>JBEBGU010000378.1:0-4859 GCA_040081325.1 Prosthecobacter sp. | reverse complement strand
GTTCATTCACGCCGCATGACACCGAGCGCGTGGCCGCAGTGCTGCGTTTTGCGGCGCTCCAGATTCCTTTTTATATCATCGGCAGCCTGGCCTCACGAGTCGTGGTGGCCATGCAAGCTACGCGCTTCATCATCATTTTATCAGCGGTCGGACTCGTCGGGAATGCCTCACTCAACTGGCTGCTCATGCGCAATCTCGGCGCGGCAGGCATCGCCCTTTCCACCGTTCTGGTGCAGATGCTCAGTGCGGCCATGGCCTGCCTCTATGTGCTGCGGCAGATCAAAGGCAAGATGGCGAATGACTCTCGTGATTAAATAAAAAAGGCGCAGGTCTTTCGACCTGCGCCTGGAATGTTTCAAAACGAATTACCAGCCCACCGTGCGGCTGTAGTCTGCATTGGCACCACCGCCAAGATCAGGGGAAAACTCCGTGTAACCCCACCATGGATCGATCTTCTCCTTGCGGTAGTAAGGTGGGCGATAGGTGTTCTTCCAGGTCGGTGTCGGGAAGGTGGCGATCTCATAGACCCCGTAGCCAGCACGGACGACGGTGCGCTTGATGCCTTCCACAAAGAAGTCGGCAAAGGCAGCATTAGCTCCATCAGAGCGATTGGTGCGCTGCCATACATTGAAGGGTTCGGTGAATCCGTAGAGCACATTGCCGATGCCACGGCTGAGTTTACGGCTCCAGTTGTAGTGATGGCCGGGAGGCGACTGGATGTCAGCCACAGCCACGCTGCAAACGGCGAGGAGGGAAAAGATTGAGAGGACGATTCGATTTTTCATGCGGAAGTCCATTGTTAGCAAATTTGTGCGCACTCTGGCAAGAAAGAATCTCAGTTTTTTCCATCTCCGGCGCGATTTGGTGGCGAGGGCGGTAAAAACAACCGCCGCGCTTGTAGCGCGTTCCATGACAAGCAGGTGGCGTTGACGGTTCGTGCCTGTTTCCCTCAGGATCTCGGGCCTGATGCCTGCCTGCCATGCCAATCTCTTCCCGCACTTCCCTGTGGCGGACTGCCGCCATCATCGGAAAGACCTCGATGAAGCGATCCACCGCGTGCTCGATAGCGGGCAGTTTGTGCTCGGGCAGGAGGTGCAGGAATTTGAAACGGAATTTGCTCACTATTTAAATGCAGGTGCAACGGTGGGCGTGGCAAGCGGCACGGATGCGATCGAACTGATGCTCCGGGCTTTGGACATCGGCCCAGGCGACAAAGTCGTAGTGCCAGCACTGACTGCTGACGCCTCCGCCGCCGGGGTGCGCCGCGCTGGTGCAGAGGTGCTGCTGGCAGACATTGACGCGGCGACCTTCACGCTTTCCCCGCAGTCCTTAGCGGCGCTGCTGAGTTCTCCGGCAGGCGCGGGAGTGAAAGCGGTGCTGGTCGTGCATCTCTATGGTCAGGTGGCCGATTGGACGGCGCTGCAAGAGGTGGCGGCAGCCCATGGCGTGATCCTTTTAGAAGATGCCGCGCAGGCGCATGGATCACTCTGGTGTGGGCGCATGGCAGGCACGCTCGGTCACGCCGCTGCTTTCAGTTTTTATTCGACCAAGAATCTCGGTGCCCTCGGAGATGCGGGCGCTGTGGTGACAAACGATGAGTCGCTGGCAGAGCGGGCGCGCCGCCTCCGTCAATACGGCTGGCGCGAGCGCTATGTGAGCGAGGAGACAGGCATCAATAGTCGGCTGGATGAACTCCAGGCCGCAGTGCTGCGAGTGAAACTACGCACGCTGACAGAACAAACATCTAGACGCCGCGAACTGGCGGCTACCTACACAGAGCGACTACTCAACGCTGGCGTGGTGAAGCCGCCCATCACGCGCCCAGAGTGTGAACCAGCCTGGCATCAGTATGTGGTGCGGAGCGCGGAGCGTGAAGTACTGCGAACGCATCTGGTGGCAGCGGGCATTCCTGCGGCGGTGCATTACCCGAGGGCACTGCATCAGCAGCCAGCGTATGCGCACTGTCAGACAATGCCGCTGCCCGTGGCGGAACAGGCGGCGCGTAAAATCCTCTCCCTGCCGCTGCATCCCTACCTCAGTGATGAAGCGGCTGGGGTGCTCTGCCAGACGGTGAACTCTTTTCCCAGCCGAACCAACGATGCAACTTCATGAGTATGATACCATGCGCCGCGTGGAAGATGCCCACTGGTGGTATGCCGTGCTGCGCGGCCTGGTGGCGGAGTCACTGATGGCTCATCTAAAACCAGACGCGCAGGTGCTCGACGCAGGCTGCGGCACTGGCGGCATGATGGCGCGGCTGAGTCATCAGCCCTGGCATGTGCAGGGTGTCGATCTCGATCCCAGTGCCGTGTTGGCCTGTCAGTTACGCGGACTGGCAGAGGTGCAGCAGGCCAATGTCTCTTGCCTGCCGTTTGCTGACGCGCGCTTTGATGCCGTGCTCAGTCTTGACGTGCTTTATCACCAGTCTGTGAATCAAGAGGCGGCGCTGGCGGAGATGCGCCGCGTGCTGAAGCCGGGCGGCCTGTTGATCCTGAATCTGCCCGCCTTTGAATGTCTGCGCGGCTCCCACGATGCGGCGGTTTGTGGTGTCCGGCGCTACAAAGCGTGTCATGTGCAGCGGCTGCTCAGGTTTCATAGCATGGAGCTAGAAATCCTGCACCCATGGAACGCCAGCCTCTTCTTCCCCATCCTTCTGCATCGCCTCTGGAGTCGCTTCCAGGTGCGGCAAACTTCGGATCTGTGCCTGCCGCCCTTATTGTTAAACGCGCTGCTCACTCGCCTAGGCCATCTGGACGCTCGTATCTGCCGGCGGCTGCATCTTCCCTTCGGGACATCGTGGTTCGCCGTGGCCAGAAAAAGTTGTTGAGTCGTGGACGAGTCGCCG
Source organism: Prosthecobacter sp. (assembly GCA_040081325.1). Taxonomy (GTDB): domain Bacteria; phylum Verrucomicrobiota; class Verrucomicrobiia; order Verrucomicrobiales; family Verrucomicrobiaceae; genus Prosthecobacter. Next base: position 2,014 of record JBEBGU010000378.1, on the reverse strand, counting down.
AGCCTGTCATCAGTTTTGTCATTCCGCTTTTCAATACTGGAGACGGCTTACCACGCTTGATCGCGGCATTTGAAGCACTTGAACTCGAGGATTCATGGGAGCTGGTGCTCGTGGATGATGGCAGCGCAGACGCCACCGTACGCCTTGCCGCCCAAACGATGAGTCGGATCAAAGCGCCGGTCATCCTCGTGGAACTCGCGCGCAATTTTGGCGAGCATGCTGCCGTGCTGGAAGGCTTCCGGCACGCGCATGGACAATATATAATCAGTCTGGATGATGACCTGCAAAATCCGGTGGCGGAGGCAGTGAAGCTACAGCGTCATCTCCAGCAAACGGGCGCGGATGTGGTGTACTCCTGCTACAAGAGCAAGCAGCATCATTGGTTCCGGAATGTCGGTAGCCGCTTCGTCAATCGCCTCGCTTCATGGCTACTGGGCAAGCCGCAGGATCTCTACCTCTCCAGCTTCCGGGTTCTGCGCCGCAGTTTGGTGGATCGCATCATCACCTATCGCGGCCCTTACCCTTATATTGACGGATTGATCCTCGGTGCCACGAACCGAATCGAGCGGCTGCAAGTGCAGCATGTGCCGCGAACTTCAGGACAAAGCGGCTACACACTGCGCAAACTTATCCGGCTGGTGATGAGCGTGTTGTTTGATTTCAGCATCATGCCTCTGCGCATCGCCAGCGTGCTCGGGCTGGCACTGTGTGGCATCGGCATGGTCGTGCTGAGCAGCGTCGTGGTGGAGATCCTGTTTATCGGGCAACGGCAGATTGGCTGGGGTTCGCTGATGGGCGCACTTGCAGTCTTCTCAGGCGCACAGCTTTTGATGCTCGGCATCATCGGTGAGTATCTCGGTCGCGCCTTTTTAACCGTATCTGGAAAGCCACAAGCTCTGGTGCGTGCAGTCACGATTCACGGAGGCTCGGTGTCATGACGATGCTGCATGAGATGCATGTGCGATCCTGCGCTGTGCGTGGTGTGCGGCTTTATGAAATGCGGCATGTGGTGGACCCAGTGCGTGGAAATCTCACGGTGGCTGAGTTTGGTGAGACACTGCCCTTTCTGCCACAGCGCTTTTTTGTCACGTCCGGCATCCCTTCAAATCAGGTGCGTGGCGAGCACGCTCATCGGCTCTGCTCGCAGTTCATGGTTTGCACCCATGGCGAGTGTCATCTGCTGGTGGATGATGGTGAGCACTGTGAAGAGTTCTGTTTAAATCGACCCACGTTCGGTGTGCTGGTGCCGCCGATGATCTGGGCCAGCGAGCATCTGCATTCCGCTGACTCCACGCTGCTCGTGCTCGCCTCTCATCCTTACGATCCTGCGGATTACATTCGAGATTATGCGGAGTATCTGGCTATGATCGGCAAAGATTCATCCCCTGCATGACTGCTAGCCCCATCGTCAATCTAGGCATCCGCGATGTCAGCTCGCCACCGCCTTCATGGCAGCGTCGGCTCACGCTTTTTCTGCGTAGTAAGCCGTGGCTCCTCGTCATGCTTCTACCCGCGAGCCTCGTTCTCGTGATGGGTTGGGTGGACTACACCACCGAGTGGGAACTGAGCCTTTTTGTGTTTTATGCAGTGCCCATCATCCTCGCCGTCTGGCTCATGGGAGACATGGGCGGCATCACCATTGCCTTGCTTTGCAGCGCTGTGTGGTGGTTTGCGAATCAGAATTTTCACCCGTACGAAACACAAATCGGCTATGCCTGGGCGATGCTGAGCCGACTGATTTTTTATAGTGTCGTCGTCTTCTCTGTGGCCTCTGTCCGTAAAAAGCAGGAGGCAGACGCGACACGCATTCAGATGCTCGAAGAACGCCGACAATTGGAACGTGACATCGTGACGGTGAGTGAGCACGAGCAGCAGCGCATCGGTCAGGATCTGCATGATGGCCTGTGTCAGCAGCTCGCCGCCATCGGCTGCGCAGCACGCATGTTGGCTGACGATTTAAGTGCTCAGGGTTCCACCGCTGCCCAGGACGCATTGCTCATTGAGGCTTCCGTTC
>JBEBGU010000377.1:0-4859 GCA_040081325.1 Prosthecobacter sp. | reverse complement strand
GTTTATGCCCGCGCCGGAAAAGGCGGCGACGGCTCCGCGCATTTCCATCGCGGCAAGTTCCGCCCCAAAGGCGGCCCCGATGGCGGCGATGGCGGACGCGGCGGTAGCATCATTTTACTCGTCGATAACAGCACCAACAGCCTGCGCACTTACTTCTACAATGCCAAGCTGCTGGCCCTTGATGGAGAAAAAGGCAAAGCCAACCAATGCACCGGCATCAGTGCGGAAGACGTGGTTTATAAAGTCCCCAGCGGCACCGTCATCTCCAGGATCATCTCCGAGGAAGACCCCGAAACCGGTGAGATCACCGAGACCTTCGAGCCAGTCACCGACCTGACCGAGGTCGGCCAGACCTTCGTTTTGTGCAAAGGTGGCAAAGGCGGCAAAGGCAACGTCCACTTCAAGACCAGCACCCATCAGGCCCCACGCGAATTTACCCCTGGTGTGGATGGCGAGGAAGGTCGCTTCCATTTCGAGCTGCGCAGCATCGCCGATGTCGGACTTGTGGGCTTCCCAAATGCGGGCAAATCCACTCTGCTTTCCAAGCTCAGCGCAGCCAAGCCCAAGATCGCGAACTACCCCTTCACGACTTTGCAGCCGATGGTCGGCGTCATTCACTTCAATGACAACCGCCGTGGCACGATGGCTGACATTCCCGGTCTCATCGAAGGCGCGCATCAGAACATCGGCCTCGGCCACGACTTCCTGCGCCACATCATGCGCTGCCGTGTGCTGCTCTTTGTCGTCGATGCTGGCGGCACGGAAGGGCGCGACCCCGTGAGCGACCTGGAAACCGTTCGCAAAGAGGTCTCTCTCTATTCCAAAGAACTCTCCAAGCGCCCCTGGTGCATCATCGCTAACAAGCTCGATGTCGAAGGTGCCGAGCAACACGTCGAGAATCTCAAAGAACGCTTCAAGCGTGTGAAGATCCTCCCCATCTCGGCAGAGACCGGACTCGGCATGGAAAAGCTGCGCACCTTTCTGAGCAAAGAGATCGGCAAGGACATGGAGCACACCTTTCCGGGTGCCGAGTAAGATCGATTAAACGCTGAGAAGAGTATGCGCCGTCTGCACCCCTTCTGGCTCAGCCTAGCCCTCATCACCGCAGCTTATCTGCTGTTTTGGCTCCTGCTGCTCGGGGCCACTGCCACCTACAGTACACCGCAGGCTTGGTGGGAGACTTTGATGAAGCCCGAGATCCGCTACGCCACCGGACTCAGTCTGCTGACCTGTACCGCCGCCGCTGGTTTTGCACTCATCATTGCCGTGCCCATCGGCTACCTCATGGCGCGCTGCCAGTTCCGTGGCAAAGCCCTGCTCGATGCCGCGCTCGACATCCCCATCGTCCTGCCACCGATGGTCATTGGCATCTGCCTGCTCATCTTTTTCCAGACTCCGCTGGGCCGCGCTATCGAGGGCGTGATCTCCTTCACCTACACCATCGCCGGGGTCGTGCTCGCGCAGTTCGTCGTCGCTGCCGCCTTTGCCATTCGCACCATGCGCGGCACTTTTGACCATCTCTCCGCGCGACCTGAAGAAGTCGCGCTCACCCTTGGAGCCACGCGCTTTCAATCTCTCTGGCACGTCGCTTTGCCTGCCGCAAAACGTGGAATGCTCGCCGCCTTCTGCATCGCTTGGGCGCGCAGTCTCGGCGAGTTCGGCCCCATCCTCGTCTTCGCCGGAGCCACCCGCATGAGGACCGAAGTCCTGCCCACCACCGTCTGGCTCGAACTCAGTGTCGGTAATCTCGACTCCGCCGTCTCCGTCAGTCTCGCCATGATCGCCATCGCCGTGACCGTGCTCGTCGCCGTCCGTGCCACGGGTGAAAAGGTATGAAGGTGGGAGGAAGAAGTTGACGGTGGTTTACGGTTGTTGACGATGGTTTACAGTTGTTTTCCGAGCCTTCTGCTAACAACCGTCAACGACTTTCAACGCTCGCGCAGCGAGCCTCAACCACTGTAAACTTTCCCCCGTGATCTCCCTCAACAACATCTCCTGGAAAGCCCCTGGCGCGGGCTTCAGTCTGCGTGACGTCTCCCTGACCATCCCCGACAACACCTATGCCGTGCTCATGGGAGCTACCGGTTGCGGCAAGACCTCGCTACTCGAAATCCTCTGCGGTCTGCGCCAGCCCGACAGCGGCCAGATCATCCTTGATGATCGCGACGTGACTCATCTCGAACCACGCGAGCGGCGCATCGGTTACGTGCCGCAGGATCTCGCGCTTTTTCCAGGTCGCCGAGTTCGTGATCAAATCAGTTTTGCCCTGCAAATGCGTGGCCAGAAGGATGACCGCCTTATCACCCAGCTCGCCGCCGATCTCGGCATCACGCACCTCTTGGATCGTCTCCCAGATCTTCTCTCCGGCGGAGAAAAACAGCGCGTCGCCCTCGCCCGCGCCCTCGCCGCTCAGCCTCGCGTGCTGCTGCTTGATGAGCCACTTTCAGCACTCGATGAAGCCACCCGCGATGAAGCCATGGAACTCCTCCGTTCCTTGCAATCCAAGCACGCCCTCACCGTCCTCCACGTCACCCATTCCCGCAGCGAAGCCCAGTCACTCGGCCAACTGCATCTGCGGCTTGAGCAAGGCCAGATTCAGCATCTGTGATCCTAGAAACAGTGTTGAGAGTTGAGAGCGAGAGAATCAACCGAATGAAAGAGAAGAATCACTCAAAAGGTGATCGGCTTCAGTTTCAGGCTCTCAACTCTCAACCAACAACTCTCAACTCCGGTTCCAGCAATCACTCCACCACGCGCTGCACCACCTCAGAACCATCTGCCACCACATCGGGCGGGTGCATCAGCACCAAATCGCCCGCTTTCAGGCCATCGAGCACTTGAGTTGATCGACCATCCGTGTGGCCCGTTTGCACCACTCGTTGAGCCGCCTTGCCAGCACTCAAAATAAAAGTCTTCCACTCGCGGCCTTCACGAAAAAGCGCACCGCTCGGCACCAGCAGCACATCCTTGTCATGCCACACCGCCACGCGCACCTCGACACGATACCGATCTCCCAGTACTCGCGCTGACTCCGGTGGTGAATCCAGATCACTCAGCACGATCACCCGCTGCTCCTCCACTCCCAGCGCCGACACTTTCGTAAAGGCCGCAGGCTCGATCCGCCGCACTCGCGCTTTCAGCGGCACATCGCCGCCCCATTGCTCCACCTGCACCTCTGCCCCCACACGGATCGCCACTGCATCGCGGGATAAAATTTCCGCCTCGATCTCTAAATCTGCCGCATCACCGATCTCTAACAGCGCCGTGCCAGCCGTCTCCATCATCGCACTTTCCTGCTGCACTTTTAACACACGACCACTCACCGGAGCACGCACCTCCACCACCGATCCCGCTGCCGCTGGCGTAGTCAGTTGCAGCAGCGCCGCCTTCACCTGAGCCAGTTCAAAGTCCGCCACCTTCAGCGCAAACTCCCCCGCCCTCACCTCACGATCCCGCATCAGCGCCTCACGCTCGATGTTGTCCCGATCCGTGATCGAAATACTGCCCTGAGTCACATTCGACTTCACACGCGCCCAGCCAGCTTCCGCAAACTTGGCCGCTGTGCGCGCCATCTCCAGTGACTGCTCCGCCTGCATCCGTGCCGCATTCGCCCCAGCGATCCGTGCCTCAGCCTGCGCCTGGCTGCGCGCATCCAGCAGCGGAGCCAGCCCCGGCTCGATCAGCGTCAGCACCGTCTCATTCGCCTTCACTTCATCACCCGCCTTTAGAGTCACCCGCCGCATGTTCCCCGACACCGGCGCCGCCACCACGTAGCGATTCCTGATCCGCGTCTTGCCCTCCTCCAGCACACTGACCGTCAGCGGACCGCGCATCACCGCCGCCGTCTCGACCGGGATCGGTTTCGCCTTCAAGCCATAGGCCACAAAGCCGATCAACCCGATGAAAAAACTCCACAGCAGCAGCTTCCGCAGCAGGCCACGTTTGGCCGTCTTCTTCTTTGCCTCCCAGGGCGGGGTCGCTGCACTTTCCATGATGTCAGGCCATTAGCCCAGCCATGTAGATTCTCAACCCCAGACAATCAGAGCTTTAAGCTAAGTCCAGGGCCACCCCACCGCGAATCGTCCAACAACCGTTATCATTGCGGCTTCGCGCAGTGATAACCATGTACGCTCGGCGTTGCGGTCATTGAAGGCTTGAGATCGCCTCGCGCATGGCTGCGAGAACCTTCACCACCTCCGCAGCGGGGTCGTAGTCCTTGCGTCCCATCGCGAGTGTCTCGATGGGAACAAAGCCGCGATAGCCGCCGTCGTGGATAATCTTGGTGAGTCGCTGGAAATCCGTGGGCGGTGATTTGAGTCTGCTGCCCAGCGTCTCTTTGATCTGCCAGTTCATCGCGTAGGGCGTCATCATCGCAATGTCGGCATACGGGTCGTCGGAGAAATACTTGCCCGTATCCACGAGCGCTCCGCACCACGAGTGATCCACCCGCTGGAGCAGGCTCAGGTGTTCAGGGCCTGTGCTGATGAAGTCGCCGTGATTCTGCACTGCAACAAGCACGCCAAACTTCTCGCCGTGCTCCGCGCACGTATGCAATGCTTCAGCCATCCAGCCTTCCACGTCCTCGCGCTTGGCGTTCTTGGCGGCAGTCTGCCAGTCCTTGGGATTCTTCTGCTGTGGTCCGGCGAAGACGCGTATCACCGGAGCGCCGAGACGTGTGGCGGCTCGCGTTCGCTGCCAGTGGTGTGACGAAGAAGGCCACCATCCACACGCTGCGTCATTCCATGCGACACCGCGCGAGGCCGCCACCCGCCGCCGAACCAACTCCATGATCACGACAATCCTCTCAAACACCGGCCCGGACCGCAGCGGAGAGTCATGCCCGCGTCGTGAGAAAAAGC
>JBEBGU010000376.1:0-4865 GCA_040081325.1 Prosthecobacter sp. | reverse complement strand
CGATAAGAAAGGCGCGGTGAGTGCCATTCAACCCGTGGGTCCGAACGGACAACCAAGCCGTGCCCAGCGCACCTTCAACGAAGATCCTGAGGTGCAACAGCTCGTGCTCAATCGCCTGCGTTTCCACGCCTTCCAGCTCACTCAACAGGACAACGCCCAAACCGGGAAACTCGGAGTCGAAACCATCGAAGATAAAGCCGCCGCATGAACGCCACCCGTGAAGCCTTCCCCCATGACATCGATCTAGGTCCCCTGATGACCGATGACGAAATCATACTGCAGCTCTCCAATGCCCGCGAACATCCCGTCGTGCGTGCCATGCTGCAACATCTGCGCACCAAAGCCGCCAGTCTGGGACGTGAGGGCCGCACTGTGCCAAGCGCAGTTTCTCCCGATGATTGGAGATCCTTCCACGATGGAGCCGAGCACGCCCTTGAAGAGGCTTTCTGGGAGTTCATCGCCATGCGGAAAACCGAACTCGACAAAGAGCTTGAGGAGGGCGGTGAATCAGGCGATGGAGACGTCGTCGAATGACACGCTCCTGTAGCTCAGCGGTTAGAGCAGGCGACTCATAATCGCTTGGTCCTCGGTTCAAATCCGGGCGGGAGCACTGATTATTGCGCGAAGTTGCGCAGGATTGCGCGGAATCACGCGGAATTGCTCAGCGTATAAGCTGACACCTCTCTGACTGGGTGAACCAATGGCGTCACTTGCCCAAGGGCATGACGACACCATGGCTGATACAACGCAGAAACAGACCGCTGCAACGGGCGCAACTCCGGGCCAAAAGCCTGCTGGAGCTGCAAGCAAACCGTCCCCCGTGACAACCCCAGGAAAAGGCACCTCGTTCTCCGAACAGGACCTCGACTCCATGCTCGAAGGTGAGCTTGGAACCACCATTGAGGAACCTGACGCCGAACTCGACGCCGATCTTCCCGTGCGGAAGTCCAAAAAGGACAAACAGGCCTCCACACCCAAAGCTGGAGACGAAGAGGAAACCGAAGCTGAAGACGAAACGGAAGAATCCGCCGAGTCCGAGGAAGAGGAATCCGAATCCGAAGAAGCCGAGGAAGTTACTGAAACCGAAGACACCGAAACCGAAGAAGCCGAAATTGGCGACGACGAAGAAGTGGACGCGGAGAAACCCCCAAAGGGCTTTGAAAAAGTCCCCAAAGGCATCTGGAAGCGTCAGAACAAGCTGATCCAAACTCAGCGCGATCTGAAAGCCCAGCTCGCCAAAGGAGCCATCCAGGTCACACCCACAGAGGCCTCGCCTCTCGCGGATGTCGATACCCTGGAAGCCCTCGAATCACGTCTCACCACTGCCAAATCAGTGCGGACTTGGTTCAAGGCCAATCCTGATGGTGGAAGTTTCACACTCAGCAACGGTAAAACCTTCGAACTCGATCAAGCCGCCGCCGCCGCTCATGCTGCCAAGGCTGATACCATCTTGGAATCAGCCCCGGACATCAAACTCCGGCTCATGCAGCGCGAGAAATCAAAGCCCTGGGAGCAAGCTCAAAAACTCGTTCCCACCCTCTTTGACAAAACCAGTCCTGATCATGCCTTCCTCACCGAAGTGTTTAGCAAAGCCCCAGGGCTTGCCGATCATCCCGAGTGGGAGCTGATCATGGCCTATGCCGCGCGCGGTCAGAAAGAGTTCGAAGAGGAAAGCTCCAAAAAAGCACGCTACGTGCGCTACGAGCTGGACAAAGACGGGAAAATGATCCCGCCGAAATCCAAAAGTGGAGATGGCAAACAGGAAGCTGGCAAGCCTGCCCAGAAGCCAGCGCCTCGAATCCCCCCTGCTACGCCAGGAACCGCAAAACCAACCCTCAAAGCCATCAATAAAGCGCCGGACAAACGACCTGCTGCCAAACCTGAAACGGACTCTGACCTGGCGCGGATGCTCACTGAAGAGCTGGGGGACTAACCAAACGTCTGTTTACCTATCACCCTTATGGCTGCTCTGCTCGAAAAAGATACCAATCCACAGCTCCGTCGTCGTGACGTGAGCGCAACCTTCACGGTCACCCGTGCTGAGGAGACGCCCTTTGTCTCCATGGTCAAAAAAGGCCCCCGTCCGAAAGCCACTCTTTACGAATGGCCCATGAAAACCCGCCACACACCGTCTGACAACGCCGTCGCTGATGGTGTCGATGTCGTCGAGGGTGATGTCATCAACAACGAAGCGAACAAAAAGCCCATGCAGGGCCGCGTTCAGAAAGGCCGCGTCGCTTTCGGTGTCTCTGACATGGCTGAGGAACTCGGTGAAGAGTATGGCATCTCCGGGGGTCTGCTCGCTGACAACCGTGTGGACGCCCTCGTGCTCGCCAAAGAGAACATGGAAGTCACCTGTCTGAAGACGGGCGATTCCCAGGCGCACATTGACAACAGCAACCCCATGAAGCTGCGTGGCCTGTGCTCGTTCATTCGCATCGCCAATCCTGCGGAGCCTGACCTTCCGGTTCCAACCATCGGTTTGGCCCCAGCGGGTAACATCCTCACCGGTCAAGCCACAGCATCGGTGGTCACTGAGGAAGAAATCCTCGACGTGCTGCAAAGCATCGCCACCGCGGCTCGCCAGATGAAGACGGTTCACGTCTTTGCCTCGCCTGCCATGCGTCGTCAGATTTCGGGCTGGCTCAAGTTCACCCCGGAATCCTCGGGCAATGTGCTCGTGCGTCGTTTCAACAACGATGTCGAGAAGGGCAAGGGCACGGAAATCGCACTGACCGTCGATCGCATGACCTGCGATTTCGGGAAGTTCTTCCTGCACACCCACTTCAGCCTCCCCTCCGGTGTCCATGCCATCATCTGTGACATGGACATGGTGAGCCTGCGCCAGGTGCGCACGCCAAAACTCACCAAACTTGAGTACCGTGGTGGCAAGAACACCGAGTTCTTCGAATACATCACCGGACTCGAAGTCAGCAACCCACGCAGCCACGGGAAGATCACCACCTAACCCACGGGGCGGTCCTGTGTTGGGACTGCCCTTCCACCTCATTTTCACCCTTCAAAGGAGACTACCACTATGCCTATGACCACTGCCCAAGGCGGAACCGCAATTCAAACCGCCCTCGACGCCGAACTCGCCGAGTTTGCCCAGCTCCGTGCCGGACGCACTGAGCTTTCCCAGGACGATGAGTTCGAAGTCAATGTTGACCTCGTCGCCAAGATCAAGGCCCGTCTTTTGACAGACCTTGATGCTGCCTGGAGCGACTAAGCCTCACCGTGTTGTTGCTGGTGTAACTCCTCCCTTGTTTCATACTGATGAAAGCTCACAATCAAGCCCTCGAACTAGACATCGACGCCCTCGGGAAATCTCTCGGACCCGCCGGGCTTCATGCCTTCCTTGATGAGGCTTTTGTGCAGCCAGCATTAGCTCGTGAAGCCGGGGCGGAACATCGCCAACAAGCCATCGGAGCTGAGGCCAACACCGACGCCACATTTTCGCCTAAAGGTCTCTTTGCACTCGAAGAGCGCTTCGACGCCTTTGCCTTTCATGACATCGTTCAAACTGAGGGCCGCGAGTCCTTTGAGGAGGGTGATGTCATCCGCGATCTGCGCAAGAAGCACGGCTCATCCATCATCGTGCGCAGCCGGCCACGCCGCTCATCCATCATCGTGCCAGCCACGAAATACACACGCATCCCTGCATGAGTGCTGCCACGAAAACATTCAGCCGCATCCTCGCGAGCATCTGCCATCGCCTGGACAAAGATGTGCCAGCGACAACGCGAGACGCCGCCCGCTTTGCTGAATACGTCACCGCTGCTACCAAGCTCGTTTGGGAATTCTACCCCTGGCCGGATGCCCTGGCGCTGACGACTGAATCAGTCACCACTCACCCCACTTTGACCGGTGCCAGATACATCCCCAAGGTCACCAACTCACGCACCATCGGAACCCTGAACGGGGTCTATTCTGCTAACCCACTCGCAGATCCAAACGCCCGCCAACTCACCGTTACCAAGCGTGCGGATGGCTACTACCTGCCAGCCGGAAGTTCCGAAACCACCGTCTGGCTAGACTATCGCCCAGCTCCCCCAGAATACACCTCGGAGCTGCATGTCATCGCGAATGAGTATGCAGTCGGAGACCTCGCCTGGGACAAAGACAATACCGGACACGTTTACAAGGCCATCGACGATGCGCCTGAAGATACCGCGCTGACTAATACTGATTTCTGGGTGCAAGTGCCAGTTCTCGCCTGCCTTGCAGAGCCCATCATTGCCGGAGTCATCGGAGCCCACAACGCCTCCGAAGGCAACCACGGCACCGCCCGCGTCAAACTCGAGTACATGCTCGAAATGATCGAGCACGAAATCACCCTACTCACCAATCAGGAGGCCCAGTAAATGCCCAAAATCACCGTCACTGACACCGCTCAGAACCTCACGCTGCCAAACGCCAAAATCGTCGAATTTGTGAACACGGGTGAGTCCACGGTCTATTATGGTTTCGAAAAGACCATCACTGCTGCCGATGACGCGAACCAAGGCATCCCGCTTGAACCAGGCGTGAACAAATTCCTGTCTGGAAAAGAAATCTGCAGCCGCTCCATCCGCTTTGTCTGTGCGACCGGAGAAAGCACCGTCATCCACTACACGAAAGGAGCCTAATCCTGATGAAACGCTTTCTCGTTTTCCTGATCTGCCTCGCCCCCTTGCTCCTGTTTGCTCAGGGCTTTGGAGGTGGACAAACTATCCGTAACATCGCCCGCGCCTGGCTGCTCGATCCTCCGAGTGCCAACACCTTCGTGCCTTCGCAATACGGCATGGGCTGGAGCGATTCTAAATTTACGCTTCGGACACCGCCGGGGAATTTGCAGTTTGCCACGACGGGTTCTCCTGCAGGGC
>JBEBGU010000375.1:0-4888 GCA_040081325.1 Prosthecobacter sp. | reverse complement strand
ATGGTCGATCTGACGGCGCAGGTGCAACGGCTCCAGGACGCGCAAAGTAAACTAAACGATACGGAGACGGCGCTGACGGCGCTTGAAATTCAGAAGACTGAGTTGGTCGGCAGTATCGCCGAAATCAAGCTTCAGCACGAAGAGTTCACGAAACAGGCCAAGCTATCAGAGGTCACGAAGTCGGTTAGGGAACAGGCGCTCGATCAATCCATTGATGCCAAGACAAAGACGCTGGCGGCCTTGGATTCAAAGGTGAGTCAGCTAGAGGTTAAAGAGGCTGATTTGATCAATAAGCTCGATGATCTCGCTGGTAAAGATGTGCTGCTGAGCAATGCCACAGAAGCGCTGAAGGCGGTGGAATCTCACAAGGCGGAATTGCTCGCTGCCATCACGCAAATGACGGCGGAGCGTGACACGCTGACTCGCGATGTCCTGACTGGCGCTGAAAAGGGCAGGGCACAGCACACGCTCACGCAGACGCTGATCGCTCGACGAGAAGCTGCCGAGAAAGAGCTGCAAGCAGGCGAGGAACAGCGGGCCACGCTTTCTTCTGAACTGGGTAAGGTGCGCGAAAGTTTGCGCGCGGCTGAGTCTGCCTTTGAGACAAAGCAAAAAGAACTCAATGAGGTAGAAGCTGGGGCGGAAAGCTTGCGGAAGCAGGTCGAAGAGACCACAAAGCAACAGGCGAAACTTCAGCAGGAGCTGTCCGAGTGGAGTTCAAAACTCATCGCTGCCAAAACGGATTTTGAAGCAACCAGTGCTGACACTCAAGCGAAGGTGAAGGCGGCTGAAGAGGCTGCTGCCAGCCATGCACAGCACAGCGCTCAACTGACTAGTTTGCAGGCTAAGATGGGGGGGCTGGAAGTTTTGCTAGCGACTCTTGGAGCGGCTCATTTGGAAAAAGAGACGCAGTTTAATGCGCTGGAATCACAGCAGCGCGCTGCGTCTGATCTATTGACCACCAGGCAGCAAGAGATCACGGCAGAGGAAGCGCGACTCGCGGAATTGCGTTCATTGACCACAACTTTTGATAGCCGTGTGGCGGAGCTTTCTGCGACTGAGAAGAAGCTCAACGAAACCAAAGGCACGCTAATCAAGGCAACGCAGGATATGGACAAGGCGCAGTCTGAAACCAAACGGCTTCAGGATGAGCGCGCAGATCATGAGAAGCGCCTGCCCACGCTGCGCGCTGAGTCGGAGACAGTACAGGCGAATCTGGCCGCCAAACTCAAGGAGTTGGCGCTTTCAGATGCGCGTTTCACGGGTCTGAATCAGCAGGTCAAGGATCTGGATGTCCGCTTGAAAGAGTTGAAGTCTGCTGAGGTCGCGATGGAGAAAACTCAACTGGAAGTAACTCGACTGACGGCTGAGCGGGACACCATCAATACCTTCGTGGCCACTTTGCTAACCCAGCGTGAAGACCATGAAAAAATCCTTCCAGGACTGCGCGCTGATGTGGATGTGCTGCGCACTGAACTGCGAACGCTGACTCAGGACAAGCAATCGACCGTCAATGCTCTGGAAAAAGTGCAGGCGGAAAGAAATGCTGTCTCTGATCAGGCAACGGTCTTGCGCACTGAGGTTACCCAACTGGAGAAGCTACTGAATGATAAACGCGGTACGCTTGAAGCCGAGACTAAAACTAAATTGGCCGAAGCCAATCAGGCGGAAGCGACGCTGCGTGAAGTAAGTGCCAAGGTCGCCGCTGCCGAGAAACGCGCGATTGAACTTGTCGAGATCGAGAAGCGACTTTCATCTGCGACCATTACGCTCAAAGACACAGAGAATCAGCGTCTCGCAGAAGAGAAGGCGCTGGCCACACTCGCTAGCCAACAAGAGAAGATGCGTAAGGATCTAGCGATGCTTGAAGAGAGTGCGAAGTCCACGCAGGTGCAAATTGCTGAGTTAACAAAGAAGGCCAAGACTGAGGAAGCGAGACATGCGGAATCTGTCATGCTCGCAGAGAAGTCTAACGCAGCTCTACAGGCTGTTGAAACGAAGCGCGCTGAAGCTGAGGCGGCACTGACCAAGGCGCGCGAGGAGGAGAAAAATCTCCGCAAAAACATCCCCGCACTGAATACTGAGATGGCTGGTTTGCAGGCGGCTTTGACGACGCTGACACGAGATCGTGAAGAAGCGTCTCAATATGTCTCACGATTGAATGTCACGACGGAAGGCTCGAATCGTAAGCTGAGTGAATTGCAACAGCAAATCTCACAACTCGAAGAGGCGCATCGTTTGCGCGAAGAACGAGTGATCAAAGCTCAAGCAGACGTGGACAATGAAGGTGCGCGATTGAAAGTCGCTCAGGAACAGACGCGCTCTGCGGAGGTTGCTCTTCTAGACCTCGATCGTCAGGTCAAAGAGGGCCGTCAAAAGGCTGAAGCAACCCGCACACAAGTGACGAATCAGGAGGCTGAACTCAGCTCGCGACTTGATCGTGTGCAGTCACTCAAGACGGATGAAGAGCGACTCAATAAGGAACTCGTGACGAGGCAGCAAGAAATACAAGAGGCAGAGGCGAATGTGGCTGAGCTGCGTGACAAGATTTCTTCTGAACAGAAACGTGTCGTTGAGTTCACCCATATCGGCGGTCAGGTGCTGACGCTTGGAGCGGCACTGGCCAGCCTAGAGACTCGTCAGGGTGAGACGGCTCGCTCACTGCGGGATGCAGCGGAGCGTGAATTGGCTTTGCAGGTGAAGATCAATGCGCTCCAGGAATCCTACAATCGCGAGTCTGCGCGTGTGGAGGAAGTGAAGAAGAACCGTGTCGGTATTGAGGCGGAAATGGCGACCTTTGCCGACAAGTCGCAGAAGCAAATGGCGAGTCTCAAGGCGGTGGAAAGTGAGCAGCAGAAGCGACTGACCGATGTGGAAAAGCATCTTCACGAGCAGGCTACATTGTTCGAGCGCGTGAAGTCTGAGCTGGCTGGACTGCAAGATCGTCGTGCTGAGTTTGCTCAAGCTGAAGCTCAACTCAGGCACTGGCAGGAGATCGAGGCGCGACTCCGCGGCCAGCTCCTGGAGCTGGAAGAGAAGCATGAAATCATGCGCAGGGGACTGCCTACGGATGAGGCCACAGTCGTCATGTTCGCGAATGATCTGATCAAGCGCATCGACCTCATTGATGCGCTTACCGCACGCTACAGCGGTCACAGTGGCGGCGATGTTGTGACACAACTTGGCACGCTGCGCGCTTCTTTTGAGGACATTTTGCTCCAGCACGGTGTCACTGAGTTTGATATTGCCGCTGGCACAGAGGTGGATACCCAACTTCGCAAACGCATCGCCGTCGTGGACAGTCTCCCTGGCAAAGAGAAGCCGCGTGTCGTTGAAACCTGCCGTTCCGGCTTTATGTACTCGCGTGAGGAGGGCCATGAGGTCATCCTGCGTAAAGTAGAGGTTAGAACCTCAAGCCAATGATTTTACTCTGATCACTTTTACCCTCTACTCTTATGGCTGAATACGTTGGCATTGACCTTGGCACCACGCTCTCTGGGCTGGCCTATCTGAAATCTGATGGCAATCCTGAGATTGTCCCAAACTCTGACGGTGAGCGTTTGACGCCTTCCGTCGTCTTCTTTGAGGCGCATGAAGACATTAAGTTAGTCGGCAGCGCTGCCCGTGATGGCGGTGAGCCGGACCGCACGATTTTCCAGATCAAACGTCACATGGATGACCCCGAGTATCTGGTGAAGATCGACGATAAGAACTGGACGCCTGCTGAGATCTCAGCGCTGATCCTCTCCAAGCTCAAGCGCGACTGCTCCAAGATCATCGGTGACATCACTGAGGTGGTGATCACGGTGCCCGCGAATTTTAATGAGCTAGCGCGCAAGAGCACCATCGGTGCGGCAGAGATGGCAGGTATGAAGGTGAAGCGTCTGGTCAATGAGCCGACGGCGGCTGCCGTGTATTACGCGCATAGTCAGGGCGTGCAGGGGCGCATCTTGGTTTATGATCTCGGTGGGGGGACGCTGGATGTCACGATCTTGAATGTGGAGGGTGATAACATCCGAATCCTCACCAGTGAAGGCGCACGCCATCTCGGCGGCAGTAACTTTGATGAGATCCTGCTGGATGCCTATGCTGAGCAGTATAGCAAGCAGACTGGAGCCAAGCTTTTCACGGATGAGCGGCACCGCCGTCGTGTGCTGCAAACCACGGAGGATGCCAAGAAGATGCTGTCCAAATTGCAGCGTGTGAATGACACGGTGGCCAATGATAAGAATGACGGCATCGCCCGGATCGACCTCTCGCGTGAGAGTTTTGAAAAGCTGATCCGCCACATGTTGACCCGCACGGTCATGCTCGTGGAGCAGGCGCTGGATTCCGCCAATCTCAAGACCAGCGAGATTGATCATGTGGTGCTAGTCGGTGGTTCGACTCGCATTCCGAAAGTGAAGACCGTGCTTGAGAAGATGTTTGGTAAGGTGCCGAAATCCTGTGGCAATGTGGATGAGTGCGTGGCTCTAGGCGCGGCACTCTTCGCTAAAAAGTCGGCGCGCATCCAGGAAGTCTGTAACGCTAGCTACGGCACCGTGGCCATGGTTTACAATGCCAAGACGGGTGAGGAGAAGCTGATGAACTCCGTCGTTATTCCGAAGAACACACCCATTCCTTGTTCGCGCACTCAAGTATATCAAACCAGCGAGGATAACGAGCGTGTCATCGAAGTGGACATCACGCAGGGAGAGGATGAAGACGCAAAGTTTGTGGACATCATCGGTCGCATCACGCTTGAGGTGCCTGCGAATCGCCCGAAAGGCTGCGAGATCGCCGTCACCTTTAGCTATGATGAAAATCAGCGCGTGCGTGCTCTCGTTTTGGACAAGCAATCAGGTCGCAGTCGTGAGGTGGCTGTGAGCTATAAGGGGGCCGGCGTGCT
>JBEBGU010000374.1:0-4895 GCA_040081325.1 Prosthecobacter sp. | reverse complement strand
TCTGAATCAGTCCATTTGGGCCGCAGGGCAGGCAAAGCTAGCGGAAGCGCAGCGTGTGAGCTTTGATGATTGGGCAGCCGAGAAGATCAAAAAAGTCTCACATCTCGGACGCTGGCAGATGCCCGATGAGTACGCGGCGATGGCATGCTTCCTCGCCTCCGATCATGCGAAGAACATCACCGGCCAGACGATCAACATCGACGGCGGGCAGGTGATGCATTCGTGATTACTCATACAACCTGAACAGGCCGCTGTGATCCAGATCCCCGAAGCCTTTCTCATGCACAAACGCCTCCCACTGCGCGAGCGAGTTCTTCAGCGTCGGGGAATCCAGGCCCACTGAATCTGCTAGCTGGCACATCAAGCGCACATCCTTAAGTTGCAGCGTCGCGCGGCCTCCCGGCGCAAAGTCACGCCTGACCATGCGGTCGCCATGCAGATCGAGGATGCGGCTTTCAGCAAAGCCACCGAGCAGCGCTTTGCGCACCAGCGCGGCATCGACGCCGGAAAGCTCCGCTAGTCGCAGCGCCTGTGCCACGGCATCAATCGTCTGTGCGACGATGAGTTGATTCGCGAGCTTCGTCACCTGCCCTGCCCCGCTTGGGCCGAGATGGGTGATATTTTTGCCGACGACTTGGAAGATGGGTAAAGCGCGCTGAAAGTCCGCCTCACTGCCGCCCGCCATAATCGTGAGTGATGCGGCTTCGGCACCGACCTGGCCGCCTGAGACTGGCGCATCGACCCAGTTCACACGCTTAGCGAACTCCTTCGTTTCAGATACGCCCGTGGTGCCGAAGTCGATGATGAGCGCGTCCTTGTGCAGGCCTTCAATCATACCGCCTTCACCAAACACCACCTTCTCCACGACATCCGTCATCGTCAGATTGATGCAGATGATGCCCGGACCGATTTCGCGTGCCAGATCGGGCAGCGAGGCAGCGCGTCTCATCCCCATCGCGACCGCAGCCAAAGCTGGCGCATCACTGCGATTCCAGACCACGACATCGGCCCCAGCTTCATGGAGATGACGTGCATTGGCCCGGCCCATATTACCGAGTCCGACGAATCCGATCTTGTGTCCTGTGAGTGGCTTGTTCATGTTCGGCGAACTCACATCAGGCCGTGCCTGATGGCAAACTCCTTCCCCAACTCACACATGAAAATCATCATCACCGGCGGCGGCGGCTTTCTTGGCTCGCAGCTCTGTCAGAAGCTACTCGAACGCGGTACATGGTGCGGCAAGCCGATCACCGAGATGGTGCTGCTGGACGCCTTTTTTCGCACAGAGCCGACCGAAGCACGGGTGAAGCAAGTGACGGGTGACATTGGCGACAGGGCCACGGTTTTCGCAGCCACGGGTTCGAAGTTTGACGCGATCTTCCACCTGGCCTCAATGGTGAGTGGCGAGTGCGAAGAGCGCTTCGATGATGCGATGCGCGTGAACCTAGATGGCGGCAGAAATGTGTTTGAAGCCGCGAGAGCGGCAGAAGGCAAGCCGTGTGTCATCTTCGCCAGCAGCGTGGCATGCTACGGTGGCCTAGACATGAGCCAGATGATGTCTGACACGACGAAGCAGCTCCCACAAACAACCTACGGCATGACCAAGGCGATGTGTGAGATGATGGTGAATGATCACACGCGCAAAGGTCACTTCGATGGCCGCAGCGTGCGCCTGCCGACAGTGATCGTGCGGCCCGGCAAGCCCAACGCCGCAGCCTCAAGCTGGGCCAGTGGCATGTTCCGCGAGCCGCTGAATAGTGAGCAATGCTTGTTGCCGATTCGTCGTGATCAACCGCATCCGATGACGGGTTATCGCACTGTGATCGAGTCATTCATCGCTTTGAGTGAAGTCGAAGAATCTAAACTCGGCAAAGACCGTGCCTATGTGCTGCCAGCTCATCGCGTGACGCCGCAGATTGCTGAGAAAGTCATCAATGAAGTGTCTGCCGAACGTGGCATCAAGCTGGGGCCGATTGTAGATGCCTTTGATGCGCGCATTCAAGGCATCGTCGATAACTGGCCGCAGCAAGTGGATGGCGCGCGAGCCATCGACCTTGGCCTGCCGCATCCACCCGAGTTGAAGGTGATCGTGAGTCAGTATCTCGAAGACTTCAGTTCACTCGCCGCTACTGCGTGACCCAGTCGAGATTGAAGCGTGCGACTTGGATGTCTGCTTTGCCCTCATACAAACACAGCACCGTGCCATCGGGCAGCACAGCGAGGTCGGAGTAGGCGCTGGGGCCAGGATCGAGCGTCTTGTTGATGGGCCAGGTCTTGCCGTCGTCGTGGCTGAGTTTGATGCTGAGGTTCTCTCGCTTGCCGCGGCCAGCGGGGACCTCCGTGCCGTCTTTGTCGAGTTTGAGCGTGTGCGGATTGGAGAAGATGAGTGTGCCAGGCTTCGAAGGGTGAGAAGCGATGCTGGCCATGCAAATGGGCTCCCAAAGTTGTTCATGGAAGACGGGCTTGGTCCAGTTTCGTGCACCGTCTGGGCTGGTGGTGATGATTTTGCGATTGGCTTTCGCTACGCTGCGTGAAACGAGCATCACGCGGCCATCGGACAGCTCTGTGATCATGGTTTCGTTGGGGTTACCAAAGTCGCCTTCGTTCGGCAGGCAGAGGTCGCCTGCTTGCCATGTCTTTCCATGATCATCGCTGAAGATCGTAGCGGCCGCAGAGGGTCCATGATCGCCTTCTTTGCCATAGGCGAGCCAGATGGGCACCACGAGTCGGCCACTTTTGATTTGAACACCGTGCCCTGGTCCTGTGGCGATGACTTTCCAGTCGTAGTGCTTCCGAAACGGCTCAAATGTCACCGTGATGTCCACGGGAGCACTCCACGTGAGACCATCGTCAATGCTGCGCATGGAATAGCAGCGGGCGTAGTTGATGCAGTAGAGAAATTCGATGGCTCCTGTCTCCCGATCCACGATGGCGACGGGATTGTTTACTGTCTGCTCCTTCTCACCGCCTTCTTTCTTATGTGGGTTGCCTTCCAAGCGTGATCCGAGATGCGCGATGTGTTTGCCTGCCTCCCAAGTCTTCCCGCCGTCCGTCGAGCGGCGCAGATGAATCTCGATCTCGCCCCAGTCGGCGCTGCTGTTCTTCCGCGCCTCGGCGTAGGCGAGCACTGTGCCTTTTTGCGTGACGACGATGCCGGGAATACGATACCGGGCGATTCCGTTCAGGCCAGGCGGGAAGACGTCGGTTTTTTCAAACAGCGGATCGGCGGCGGTGAGACTGCCACAGAGTGTACAGAGAAGTAAAGAGGCGAAGAGGCGGATCATAGGAATGGGGTGTTACGGGGATTCGTTACCTGCTGCGTCGAGAAAGGTGAGTTTATAAGAATGTGCGCCTGCAGAGTCATCGCTGAGCTCATGCTGACGCAGGATCTCTGGGGTCGAGTCGCGACTTGTTGCGAGGAAGTCCGTAGGCTTCAGGCCAAGTTCTTTCCAGACCTTTCCATCGCGATAAAATCGCAGAGCCCGTAAGCCGCCCGTGAGTTCAGGAAGGACGCACCAATTCAGTCTGGCGTGCCCCTTTGAATCCTGCGTGACGGTGAGTTTCGGTGCAGTGAGATTGGGATGGATTGGCTTCAGCGTTCCATGCTCGGAAAACTCGCGCCAGCACGCTGCAAACGACTCGTTTGGAAACCATGATGTCTCCGTATCCACGACCGCCTGAGTTGTGGCCTTGCCCGAAAGCACAGCATCAAAGAACGGGATGCTCATCAGCCTCGAATCATCGCAACCATGCTCAGAGCGCGGATCAATGACCCGACAAACCTTGCCGCCTATGCTGCGCAATTCACGGAACATCGTGTTCATCGGCTCCCAAGATACGAAGTGGCTGGAGGTGGGCACGGACTCGCGTTTCCCCCATGCGAACAGTAGCGGCAAGTCGAGGGCGATGGGGCGAAACTTCGCGCGAAAATCCGACGCGCCGAACTGCTTGTGGCAGCCACCGCGAAAAGAAGCCGCAAGTACTCGTTTCGGATGCCGCACGATCATCTGTGCCAACCAACTTGAGCCGCCGGAGTGGCCCCATAGAACCCACGGCGCGTCTTTCAACTCAGATCGCTTTGATCGCTGCGCGAAGTCCTCCAGCGCTGTGAAAAGCGCATGTTCCGAGCCGCTGTTGGGATCGTTCCATTCATCGCAGCCTTTAGCGACCTGATACATCGGCACCAGAAGCGCCGCGTCATGCTTCCGCGCCAGCGCCCGCCAATGCCAGTCGCTCGTGATCGGCGGATGCTTCTCCGGCGAAGCATTCGTGCAGCCATGCTGATGAATGATGACCGCCTTTACCGGCTTCGAAGCGTCTGCGATCCAGCAGGAATACTCCGCGTGTAAAAAGCGGTCGCCATCACGCGGCGGCACGATGAGGTCGAGCAGCAGTCCGTCCGGGTCAGCAGAGAGGCAGGTGGTAGTGAAAAGCAGAAACAGGAGCGATTTCATGATGGGTAACGAGTTGGCGGCAGGCAGATGCCAGGAGGCCTTCCATCAATCGATCAGGTAGCTGTAGAGGTCGCCATTCTCCAAATGGAAGCGGAGGCGGATGGGTTTGCCTGCGGGTAAAGCGTCCGCGTTTTTCCAACGGATGGGAAGCTTCACGGAATCCTGTTTTACGATGACGCTGGATTCCTTGTCGTAGCCTGGGATGACCTGCCCGGTGGCGTCCAGCACCTCCACGCTGAGGCTGCCGTTTTTGACGTCGGCATTGACCGTGAGCTTGTTGCCTTCAGGGAAAAAATCATGTGTTTCGATGCTCCCCAGTTTGTCCTTCGCTTGCAAAGAAGCCAGCCCGTCGATCCGCCATGCGGCACGGGCGATGGACTGCTCTTTTTCCGGTGCCAGACCACCATGCGGAGTCGTCGAGGCGGTGTAGTACATCCACAT
>JBEBGU010000373.1:0-4895 GCA_040081325.1 Prosthecobacter sp. | reverse complement strand
CGATCACTGGCCGCGGGTGATGTCCATGGTCGTCGCTGGTGGCGGCATGAAGCACGGCCAGGTCATCGGCAGCACCGACCGCCAGGGCGGCGACATCGACAGCCGTCGCGTTGCGCCCGGCGATCTCGCCGCCACCGTGTTTCATCATCTCGGCATCGAGCAGAACACCAACTGGATCGATCCGCAGGGCCGCCCGCGTCCCATTGTCGCGGATGAAGGTAAGGTGATCAGCGAATTGGTGGGATAGGAAATGCCTCATGCCTACCTCTGTCATCGTCAGCCTGCTCAACCTCAGATGCTCTCGTGAAGAGTGTATGAACTCCTGAAAATCACCCCATGAAACACTTCCTATTTACATTCCTTCTTTGCACAGCTGCTCTCGCCGAAGACGTGCCGCAATGGCGCGACCTCTTTAACGGCAAAGACCTAACTAACTGGGTGGATGTGAACACCAGCAAGGACACCTGGAGCGTGAAGGACGGCCTGCTCGTCTGCAAAGGATTACCCATCGGTGTGATGCGCAGCGAGAAGCAGTATGAGAACTTCATCCTGCACATCGAGTGGAAGCACACGCAGGCCGGCGGCAACTCCGGCGTCTTCGTCTGGAGCGAAGGCAGCACGCCGCCGAATCGTCCGTTGCCCAAAGGCATGGAGGTACAGATGCTGGAACTCGAATGGCCGAAGCTGCATCCGACCAAAGACGGTCAGCCCAATCACCCCGGCTATGTCTCTGGCGAACTCTTCGGCGCGAACGGCCTCGAAGGTATTCCCGACAATCCCCGTGGCCGCCGTAGCATGTCGTGGGAGTTTCGCTGCAAAGGCAAAGACGAATGGAACACCTATGATGTCGTGTGTGCGGATGGCACGATCAAACTCTCGATCAATGGCAAGTTCGTCAATGGCATCAGTCAATCGACGGTGCGCAAAGGCTACCTCTGTCTCGAATCCGAAGGCGCGGAGATCCACTTTCGGAACATCAAGATCATGGAGCTGCCCGGCGGCCGCGTGACGCCGGAGCAGACGGCTCCTTTGGTAAAATAATGACGGGTAAAATGATGGATTGAATTCAGTTCATCATTCTACCCTCCATCATTTTACCATTTCAACGAGTTCACTGACCTTCGTCGTAATCCGCTCCTCCACCGTCTCTGCGTAGGGTGCGCGGTGGCCGTATTCAAACATGCCGGTGACACCTTCGTAGCCGCCTTCCTTGAGCACACGCAGGCTCGGCACATAGCTGAGCAGATCGTTGTTGTAGCCGCACACCCAGGTGTTGTTCCAACCATAGGCCGCTTTGAATTTCAACGAGTAGTCCACCACCGTCTCTCCTGTGAGCGCGATGAACGTGAACTCCGGCCCGATGCGCCAGACTTGAACCGGATACTTCACCCGATCCGGCGGCGAGCCGAGAGTCTCGTATTGGCGGATGAAGTGTTCGAACTCGCGTTTCGGCATGCCAGTGAGGTTTGGCACGCGTTGCTTCAATTCTTCGAGCGGGATGCCCGGCTGCAGTTCCAGCTCCGTCTCGCCCATCGCCGCATGAATAGGCCCGCTGAGCGGCTTCATCGTTCCAGCGATCACCTGACGCACCGCTTCGGCCAAAACCTTGCCATACATCGACGCCAGTTCCGTCGCCTCGACATCCTTCCCGCGAATGCGCGGCAGCGGATTGGCATCACCGCCACAATTCTGCACAAACATCGCCACCGAGCCGGGAAACGACTTCTCCAGCTCCAACTGCGCAAAGCCCGCGTAGTCGCCATTGATGCTCAGACCGCCCAAAGCCGTCGTGTGACACGAATAGCCAAATACCACCGCCTTCATCTGCTCTCCCGCCCTCACCGTGATCACCGGCACATCCTGATCCACCTGCCCACCAAGCGCCCGACTCTCAGCGCCACGTGAGCGCCGCCGATTCACGGCGACACCCGCAAGCCCTTGCTCAAAAGCGAGTTCCGCCGGTGCGAGATTCGCGATAGCAGCGCCGATGACTTCTTCATACTTCGCATAGACCATCGCCGTGTAGCGATCCTTCGTCGCAGCCTCCTCCGGCGTGAACTCATAATACAACCACAGCACATCCTCCGTCACCGGGCACGAATGATTGTGCGAGGTGTTTAAGATCAGTCGCTCTCTCGAAATTTGATGTTTCTCAAGCGCGGCCTTTGCGATCACAGCAATCATCTTGTCGCTTAGCCCAACCAAATCTGCGGTCACCAAAACCGAGGTCGCACCCGAGTCGTCTTTGAGTGCCAGCGCCTTCAACCAGATCGGATGCTCCACCCGCTGTGACATGCGCGTTTTGCCGCCGTAACCCGCAAGAGGCACGGATTCAGTCGGTGTGATGTCCGCTTTGGCCGCGCCTGCTTGCCAATCAGCCAATGCAGACGGGGAACCAAGCAGCGAAAGGAGTGCGATGAGCTTCTTCATAAGATGCGGATAATGAAATACGTCCCCACTCAGCGGCCTTGTCGGAACGAAATGCGATTGCATGCCTCGCCGATGGAAACCAACTTGTTGCATGCATAGGTCATTCAGCTTGATGGCAATTTTTTTCGGCGTGTTGCTTTACGCAGGACACACCCACGCAAAACCTCAGAAGGCCAGTGAGGACATGATCCTGATTCTGGTGCAGCACAAATCAGGCCCCAACGACCTTGATGTAAAGGGGCTCACTGAAGACAAAACCATGCAAGTGCCTGACGAAACAGAGGCGGCGGATTTTGAGGTCTATGATGTTCCCTATCCCAAAGGCTGGGCCGATTACTTTGGCTATCGAGTTTATCTGCATCGTCATTCGGGTCGCTACTGGGTTTACATGACCGGAGGAGTAGGAGCCGTAAACAAATTCTATGGCCCAGGTTTGGTGAAGAATTTGAGAAAGTAACAAGCGGTCACCTCACCTCCGCTGCCATTTCCAGCAGCGCATCCATCATCTTCACGGAAGCTTGCGGCTCGAGATTGTTTGTGCCAGGCCAGGTTTCGTAGCCGCCGAGTTCAAAGTGACGCGGCGTGGGCATGTAGCCATAGTAGCCGTTCGCTAGCTCAACCATGAAGGACTTGGCGAATGGATTGCGCTTCCTGAATTCGACTCCGGTTTCTGCAAAAGTCTCACAGGGAGATGAGCCGATACAGACATCTCCGATGCGTAGTACCTGCGTGGCAAATTTCGTCTCGGGACTGGCCTTCGCGAGGCGCTGCACGCGTCCGGCATAGGCTAGCGGCAGATCCGCTTTGCCACCTTGGATGCGTGGGGCCTTTGCCTCGGTTTCTTTGGCCCAGGCGATGAGTTCATCGGGGATGCTGCGCCACTTCACGTCGAGTTCGCGATACTTCGCCGCGAGCGGGGCTTCACTTTGCCACGTCAGCTTTTGCAAAGCCACGTTCACCTTCGCGGCGACATCTTCGGCGACGTAGCGCATTTGCTCATAGGGCTTCTTGCCCGGTTGGGGATTGCGGAAGTTGATGTTGTTGGCGTCGCCGCTGGTGCCGTTCGCCATCATCGCGACAAAGGGAGGATAGTCGCCGCCGCTGGCTTGCAGCTTCTTCAAAGCCTCACAATACACACCGTAGTAGTCGGCGGAGATATCCGCGCCAGTCACACCGCCGACGTAATGCAGCGAGTAGGCCGTATAGACGGAGATGAGCCGCCCGCCGGGCTCACGCAGCGCGATGATGCTGATCGTGGGATCGGGCTCGCCCGCAGGCTCCACCAGCGCTGGATTGCCCGCGCCGGGGTTCATCTTCACCTTGTCGATCTTTCCAAACGGATTCGGCGGCATGGAGCCTTCTTTGAGGAACCAGCGGCGGATATGCACGTGCTCCGGCACGTCCACGGTGCCAAAGGCGATCTCCGCCGGGCGCAGCAGGTTGATGGCACGCCGCACTCCATCCGCGATGCGCCGGGCGACGAACTTTTGAAAATCCGTCAGCTCCATGTCTGATCCGTAAAACCTCACCGGTCCGCCGAGCGCGTTTACTGCCGAGTGCGTGTGCGTGCCGCTGATGAGCACATTCGCCGCAGGAATGCCGGTTTCCTTTTCGATCAGCTCCCGAGCCGTCACAGACACACTGCGATGCATCCCGAGAACATCACACACCACGAGTGCCAGCTTCGTTTTACCATCATCGAGCACCAAACAACGAGCGTGCAGCTCGTCATGAATGTGTGTGCAAGGATAGGGCGCAAAGCCGCCCACGACTTCACCGCCGAGTTCTGGTGTGATGTTACTTGTGGCTGCTCCGGCCAACAGCAGAGCCTTGGGAGCATCAGCGGCGAAAACGGAAACGGTCGCGAAGAGAGACAACAAAAAAGTGCGCATGACATCTATACAGCGGCACCTCAGCGCTTTTGTCCGGCTTTGAATTCATTCCTGAATCTTGGCCTTTTCTCCTGAGTGCTTGGCTAGAAATTCCAGCGCTTTGGTTCTGGTCGTGGCGATCTCAGCCACATTCAATGAGAAGCCAGTCGTGCCAGACTGCATAAGGTTGGTCGTGTCCTGCCGATGCTTCAAGCCCAGTGCATGGCCGATCTCATGCGAGGTCACGCGCGGCAGTGGCTCGTCCAATCCGTCGGGCACTTCACGCAGCTTCGACGTGTCCTTCACGACGATAGGCTCGCCGTAGTAGAAGCCATTGGGCTGCACTTCCTTCACATAGCAAACGTCGATAGCATCAGCGCTGAGTCGATCTTTCGGGATCATCGAATGCACTCGATCAAACTCTGTCCTCAGCCGCATCTCCGGTGGCATCGGGATCGCTGTCGTCGGTGCGATTGATTCGATCTCAAACTGGATGCCTGCTTGTGCCCAGACCGAGTTTACTTTGCCAAAGATGCGTCGGATGTCTGACTCGACGAGTGTCGTATGCATGACCGGCATCGTGTCAGATTGTAC
>JBEBGU010001012.1:0-1239 GCA_040081325.1 Prosthecobacter sp. | reverse complement strand
CCCCCGAGGAAGAGCGCATCGTCGCCACCCTCAGCTACCCCACGGAGCCCATCCCAGTCACCGCCATCGCCGAGATCAGCGGCGTCAATGAACCCATCACCCTCCGCACCCTCAAGCTCCTCACCAACCGCTCCATCGTCGTCCCCCAGGAGGGCGAAGAAAAATACGCCCTCGTCCCCATGGTCGCCGAGTTCATACGCCACGCACGGCGTGAGCTGGTGAAGGAAATGGGTGATCGGCTTGCTGAGCGTGCGTTTCGATTAATCGAGGCCAATGGCTACTACTCACATAAACAATTTCCTGTCCTTGATGCGATGTGGCCGTCTATCGCACCGTCTTTGGCTCTATTTCTAATTGGGCCGAACGAACGTCTTCAAACACTTTGCAAAGCGCTTAATTTCTTCTTCGATTTCAGCGGTCGCTGGGACGCTTGGTATTCGATAAATTGCCATGCTGAAGGCACTGCCGTCTCATCTGGAGATTATAGCAACGCTGGCTGGCGAGCTTATTCACTAGGATTGGTTCATTTTCGACGAAGGGCTGGCGAGGCTGTTTTAGTCTGTGCGGACCGAGCCGCACAGCACTGGCTCAAAGCAGGAACCAATGGCAGGGAGCGTCCAGCCGGACTCCGGTTACATGGGCTCGGGCACCATTTGAGTAAAAACTATTCAGAGGCCATTAAATACTACCGTGATGCCGAAGCCCTTTGGCGCATCTTACCTGGCGAAACCATTAATGTTGCGGTTACGTTGAATAACCTCGCCGACACTGAGCGTTGCATGGGAAATTTGGCCTTAGCTCAGCAAAGTTACCGAGAGGCGCTTCGCCGAGCCTGCGAAAACAAGTTCCCTGAAGGAGTCGCCACCTACACTGGAAATCTGGCTGAAGTTGCGCTCGAATTGACAGACTGGCTGGCAGCTGAAAAACTATCCCGTGAGTCGTTGGCGCTGTCTGAAATACTTGGCCGCCAAGAATTGATTGGCACTAACTGTTACCGCCTTGGTCTTTCACTCATGCGTCAGGGCCAGATCACCGAGGCCAAAAACTACGCCCAGCGAGCCGTGGATATATATACCTACCTCAGTTCTCCCCACCTTGTGGAGGCCCAAGCCGTGTTAGCTAGATGCATCGGGTGATGGTAATTAGCTAGATCCATCAAGGGAATGCACGCCATGCTTTTCTAGCATTTCGATAATTTTATCCTCTGCAGAAATATCAGACTCTCCCATTTCCATAAGC
>JBEBGU010000372.1:0-4907 GCA_040081325.1 Prosthecobacter sp. | reverse complement strand
CCAGTGCTTCCTGGGCACGACGGTTCAGAAAATGAATCTTTCCAGACTCGATAGCTTTGTAGCCACGGAGCCAGCGTTGATCCGCCTCCGACTTCTCGGTGGTTTCTGGACCGAAAAGTTTAACCAGAAAACTAAACAGATTCATCTAGATATAGTTGGTTCATCTCGCTAGCGAATCAAGATCTAGTTAGATCCTCAGTCCGAGGATAAACTCGGGCCATGCGGTGTCAATGCAGTCTCACCATCGCGACAAAATCATGAGCCTGGATACTGACCTCCTGTGCAATCTATTGATCTTACTGATGACTACAGATGCATCGCAGAATGTCCTCACACGATCGTGGTTTGTCGATAGTTCGGCTTACACCCGATTCTGCCGCCGATACGCTCCCGGCGTCATGCCCAAGCGCTTATGAAAAGCCTCCGCCATGTACTGCGGGTGCCTGAAGCCTGTGCGATCGGCGATGGCGTCCAGCGTGAGGTCCGTCTGGGCTAGCAGGCGCTCCACATGACTGAAGCGGATGCGGATGATCTCCTCGCCTGGGGAGCGCCCGATGAGCGCTTTCATCCGCCGCTCCAAGGCGCTGCGTGACAAGGCCACCTCACGAGCCACGTCATCGACGCCGATGTCAGCAATCGCCTGCTGACGAATGAACCGTAAGGCACGGGCGATGCGCGTGTCCTCCACCGCCACGATGTCGGATGACTGCCGCACGATGATGTCGCCGGGTGGAAACAATGTCACGGCGGGTGGCTGCGCTTTCTTCTGCATCCACTCATCCAGCATTTGCGCGGCAGCATAACCAACGTTCTGACCGCGAAGCTGCACACTCGAAAGCGGCGGCCAAGCTGTCTCACAGAGCGTCTTATCATTCTCAGCACCGATCACTGCGATCTCTTCCGGCACGGAAATCCCGGCTCGGCGAGCGGCATCTAGAACCCAGAATCCGAGCTGATCGTTGCTGGCAAACACGGCGCAGGGTTTCTCCAAAGAGGTGAGCCAGTCAGCCACACGACGCTGATGCTGATCCCAGCGCTGGGGCTTGTTTTTAGCAACCTCGGTTTCAAACACCGAGCACTCAAAGCCGCGCTCCTTCAGTGCATCTCGATAGCTCTGGCAGCGCTGCTGAAAGAACAACTCCGAGTTGTCCACATAACAGGCAAAGCGCCGAAAGCCACGATCCATGAAATGTGCCGCCACCCGCTGACCAACGATACGGTTGTCCATACCCACAAAGGGAAAGGGATGCTTCAGCACGGTCGTGCGCATCTCGATGACTGGAATCTTCGTGGCCTTCAATTGCCGCAGTAACAAGGGATCAATCGTGCGTGCGAGGATGCCATCGCCCGGCCATTTTTTCAGCCACTCAGGAAAGCTGGAGCGCAGATCGCGTGACTCCAAACAAAGTGACCATGGCCCATGCTCCGCCACATAACGGCGGATGCCTCGCACGATGTCACGGCCATAGGAGCGCGAGGTGTCCACCAGCACGCCGACTTGAGGAATCGAATCCATAAGTGAAGAGCTACGCGAGAATGACCTGCGCCATGGCCAGATCCTTCGTGTGAGTGAGCGAGATGAGCAACCTAGTCACGCCCTGCTGATCCGCGTGACCTTTCGCGCCGCCATGGAGGTGCAGCGTCGGCTTGCCTGAGGCTTCGCGCATGACCTCAATATCTTTCCAATCCACGCCCTGTGCCCAAAGTCCGGTGCCGATGGCTTTTGACGCAGCCTCCTTCGCCGCAAAGCGCGCCGCATAATGCATGGCGGGATCTGCGCAGGAGTCACAGTAGGCGATCTCGTTAGCGGTAAAGGTGCGTTCTTTGAACCTCTCGCCATGCTTCATGAGCAGGTCGCGAATACGGCCCACTTCCACGAGATCAATGCCAAGGCCGAGAGGTGTCATTTGCCTGGATAACCTTTCATCACTTCCAGCATCTCTTGGATCGCTGCGCTCAATCCGACGAACACGGAACGTGCCACAATTGTGTGCCCGATATTCAGCTCCGCCAGATGCGGGACGATGAACAGCTGTGGCAGATTTTTCGTGGTGAGTCCGTGACCAGCATTGATCTGCAAACCCAGGCTGTGCCCGAGTTCCGCTGCCTTTTTCAGACGAGCAGCTTCAACCGCGCGCTTCTCACCGAGTTCATTGGCAAAGGTGCCCGTGTGCAGCTCGATCATGCTCGCTCCGATCTCTGCGGAGGCGCGCACCTGATCGAGATCAGGATCGATGAACATGCTCACCCGCGTGCCGTTTTGCTCAAGCTGGCTCACGCTGGCCCGCAGCGCTTCTCTTTGCCCGACGACATCCAGCCCGCCCTCCGTCGTGACCTCCTCGCGGTTCTCCGGCACCATGCAGACAAAGTGCGGCTTCACCTTCAGCGCGATGCCGAGAATCTCCGGTGTGTTGCCCATCTCTAGATTCATCATCGTGCCGATCTCCCGACGCAGCAGAAACACGTCCTCATCGACGATGTGCCGTCGATCCGCCCGCAGATGAATGGTGATGGAGTGAGCACCCGCTACTTCAGCCTCCAGTGCTGCCTGGAGAATGGAAGGCTCGACATTGTGAGCCCCGAGCATGGTGCGATAACGCGCCTGCCGTAGCGTGGCGACGTGGTCTATATTGACGCCTAGATAAAGTGACAGGGTTGGGTGGAGACATCACAGATGACATGGGCATCGGCAACCAGCTTCTCGGGACAATACGAAACCGTGATTGCTTGCCGGAAGCCGCTTCCTCCTGTAGGCAGGATTCAATCAGGAACCCAGGAAAGAACGCCTCTGTTCTCTTCGTGTTCCATGACTGCCTTTTCGCCCCTCGTCACCCCCATGTCCGACACTGCCGCCGCCGCCTCCCTCGTCTCGGGTTTCAACAAACTCAAAGCTGCCCTGAGCAAGCGCATCGTCGGGCAGGATGCGGTGATCGAACAGGTCTTCATCGCCATCGCAGCCGGGGGGCATAGTTTGCTGGAAGGCGTACCTGGGTTAGCAAAGACTCTGCTCGTCAAATCATTGGCGGATGCCATGCACCTCGGCTTCCGCCGCATCCAGTTCACACCTGATCTCATGCCTGCGGACATCACCGGCACCGAAATCATCCAGGAAGATGCCGAGACGGGACGCCGCAAGCTCGTCTTCCAGCACGGGCCGATCTTTTCACAAATCATCCTAGCCGACGAGATTAACCGCACGCCGCCGAAGACGCAGGCCGCGCTGCTCGAAGCCATGCAGGAAAAGCACGTCACTGTCGGCCAAACAACCTATGAACTGCCGAAGCCCTTCTTCGTGCTCGCCACGCAGAACCCCATCGAACAGGAAGGCACCTACCCGCTGCCTGAAGCGCAAAAAGACCGCTTCCTGTTTCTGATCAAAGTCGATTACCCAAACCGCGATGAAGAGCGCGAGATCGTCGCCCGCACCACTGGCGGCGCTCAAGAAGAAATTCAGCCCGTCATCACCGCCGAAGAATTGCAGGCCGCCCAGGCGCTCGCCCGCAAAGTGCCAGTGCCCGATCACGTCACCGACTTCGTGCTCGACCTCGTCCGCGCCACCCGCCCGAACGAACCCGGCGCGCTGCCCTATGTGAAAGAGATGCTGAGCTGGGGTGCCGGTCCACGCGCCAGTCAGATGCTCGTCCTCGCCGGTAAAGTCCGTGCGCTGCTTCACAACCGCACCCATGTCACCATTGATGACATCGAAGCCCTGGCCATGCCAGCCTTGAGACATCGTCTGGTGCCAACTTTCCACGCCGAAGCAGAAGGTGTGACCGTGGACATGATCGTCGCCGAGATCATCAAGAGAGTGAAGAAGGCGGAAGCTCGGGTTCTGTAACGCGGAGCACTGTCACAGGATTAACAAGATTTTCAGGATACACAGGATTCCTCAATCCATGTCTTTGCCTTCCAATCTTCTGAATCCTGTTAATCCTCCAATCCTGTTGATCCTGTAATCAAGAGCCACAATGGCCACCCTCTCCTCCATCCTCGAAGCCGAAGACATTACCAGTCTGCATAACCTGCAGCTTTTCGCGCGCACCGTGGTGGAAGGTTTTACTTCTGGGCATCACACCTCACCGCACAAAGGTTTCAGTGTCGAGTTCCGCCAGCACCGACCTTATGTACAGGGCGATGACATCCGCCGCCTCGACTGGAAAATCTTTGGCCGCGCCGACCGCTTTTACATCCGTGAGTACGACGAGGAAACCAATCTCCGCGCCACCATCGTGCTCGATGCCAGCGGCAGCATGGGCTACCGCGGTCAGAAGGGCGTGCTGAAGTTCGACTACGCGCGCAAGCTCGCCGCCGCCATGGCCTACCTGCTCATGTCGCAGCAAGATGCCGTGGGCCTGATCACGTTCGACAGCAAGGTGCGTGACTTCATCCCAAACCAGACCCGGATCACCCATCTCCACCACATTCTGGAGACGATGATCAAGACCGAGCCCGGCAAGGACACCGCCCTCGCCCCAGTGCTCGAATCCCTCGCCCAGCGCCTGAAGCGCCGTGGGATCGTCATCCTCATCAGTGACTTCTTCGACGATCCCGCCGCCATCTTGAAAGCCATCGGTGTGCTGCGCAAAAAGGGTCATGAGATCATCGCCATGCAGCTCTGGGATCGCGATGAACTGGAGTTCCCCTTCGGCCAGTGGTCGCGCTTTGAGAACCTGGAGAAGGACGACGACTTCCTCCTCCTCGACCCCGCCACCATCCGCATCCGTTACCTCGAAGTCTTGAGGAACTTCCAAGAGCAGCTCAAAGACGGCCTCCGCAAACATCAGGTCGATTACCTGTCCCTGCCCACCGACGAACCTCACGCTGCGGCTCTGAGGAGCTATCTGGCGCTTCGAATGCGCTAAACACCAGTATTGCCACCTCTCCGCCATCCCATTACACTCTCCCCA
>JBEBGU010000371.1:0-4908 GCA_040081325.1 Prosthecobacter sp. | reverse complement strand
CAGTGAGACCGAGCTTTAGCCCGATGATCGGCGCGAAGTCGGCGGGGCGGAAGGCGGTGGCTGCTCCGAGCTTTTCCGTGAAGCTGCGCGCCTTGCTCAGTGCGCCAAACTTCTCCGCAGCACGGCGGGAGAAATAGAGCGGCATGTTCGACATGCTCTCAGTGCCGCCGACGATGAACACATCACCCTGGTCAGCGCACATCCTGGCATGAGCCGTGGTGAGTGCTTCAAGACCTGAGGCACAATTACGATGCACAGTCATGGCAGGTTTCGATTCCGGTAAACCTGAGCGCAGGGCTATGACTCGCGCGATGTTTTGCGCATGAGCAGGCTGCCCCACACAACCAAAGATGGTTTCATCCACCACTTGCGGATCAATGCCGCTGCGAGTGAGCAAAGCGGAGACAGCGGCCTTCCCGAGATCCACGGCATCGAGTGAGGCGAGGGATGAGCCTGCACGGGCAAACGGCGTGCGGGCTGCGGCGATGATGTAGAGGGGTTTCATGGGGGTGTATCTCAGTTTACGTTTGTCAGTTCGCGGTTGGGGTGAGCGGCCAAAGTCTTTGGGCGTTTGTCGAGGAGCTTGGCTTCCTTGATGAGTCTGCCGATGCCGAGCCGCTCGCGCATCTCGGGGAGGTCGTGGAAGTGGATGTCATTCGGCTGGATCTCGGTGACTTCAGCGAAGCGGCGGATGAGACGGTGTTCGAGGTCGCCCGTATTCACAGAGGCCTCAGGCGTGACGTGGAGAATGAGTTCATCCACCTCCAGCGGGTCATCATCGTGCTTGCGCAGTTCTATCTGCCAGGCGGCCACGCCTTTCATGTCGTCGAGCAGGTGTTCGAGAATGTTGAAGTTCACGAGCGTGCCTTTGATCTTGTCGAGGTTCAGTTCACGCACTTCACTGACACGGCTGATGGGGCCGATCAGGCGCGGGCAGGTGCGTCCGCAGTGCGGGCATTTTCTCCAGGTCAGGCCGCCTTCAGCGATGTCGCCTGTGCGGTAACGCAGCACCACGGTGCCGCGTGAGTCGAGCGGGGTGAAGACGATCTCACCCGGCTGGCCTTCCGCCACAGGCACTCCTGTGCTCGGATTGACGAGTTCGATGATGCCGAGATCGGGGCTGAGATGGAAGCCTGTGGAGCCATGACCCATCTCGCTGGGGCATTCAGGGAAAGCCATCTTGGCTTCAGTGAAGCCATAGGTGCTGATGATGCGTGCGTCGTGACTGCCGAGTTCGCGAGCGAGATCGAGCAGACGCGCGCGCAGGCCATCGGCCACTTTTTCGCCACCGAGTGTGATGCGTTTGAGGTTGGGCCAGTGCTTGCCCATCTCGACGGACTGACGCATCAGGTGATAGATGAAGGTCGGCATGCCGATGAGGACATCAGGCTGCACTTTGTCGATGATGGAGATATTGCCCTCCGTGCCCATCGCTTTGCCGCCGCCCGTGCTGACCATGAATGTGCCAAAGCCAAGTCCTGCATGATGCGCCTGCCAGAAAGCTAGATGCGGTGCGAAGGGAAAGGCATTCACATGACGGAAGTCGCGCTGCGAACATCCGCACTCCATCATCCGACGACCACTGATGTCGAGATTCGCCAGGTCATGTTTGGTGAAGACAAACGGCACAGGGTCAGACGAGCGGCCGGTGGTGCTGGTCATGAGCACGGGCCGGAACTCTTTCTCGATCTCCTCACGCGCCGCTGCACGACCATGCACGAGCGCGTTGAAGATCACACCCCATTCGCGGCGCAGCACCGCTTCATCAGGGATGAGCACAAAGTCGCGCTGCTGATCGCGCGGCACGGTGAGGTCACTCTTCGAGGTGAAGGGGACCTTGGCCCAGTCCTCAAAGGAGAAGATGTCCTCGGGATGGATGTCGTGCTCGGCGAAGAGGCTGTGGTAGTGCGCACTGAACGGCAGTACTCGATCCCGCAGATAGCTGCGGAGGCGATGTAGTTGCCAGTCGTGCCAGACTTCAGGCGGCGTGGCGTCCCACACCGGAGTGTTGGACAAGAGTTTCATGGTGCATTGGGTTTGGGTTGGAAAGCAGAGCCCGGATGGCTGGCAGTGCGGCCAGAGCCGCGAGCCGTCCGGTTTCGATGTAGCGTTCGTAGTTTTCGAAATCGAACCAGGTGCTGCCGTGGTGGAAGGGGTGGATGACGATCTCCGCATGGCGCATTTCTTTCTCCACGAGCTGCACCTGGGCGCACATGAGAGCGCGGCGGAAGGTGTCCATCACATTGCCATAGGCCAGGAGGTTGATGGGATGTGTCATCCGGGCAAACAGCCCTGGGCGCTTCTTCGACGGGCTGAACGAGGTGTCCCGAGACCGAAGGATGTCGTCATTCGTGGGCAGCACATTGATGGCGATCACAGCATCGAGATGGAACCTCTCGCGCAAGGCCGTCACTGGCAGAGGATCGGCGGCACCTCCGTCTGTGTAACGGCGTCCGTCGAGCAGAACGGGAGCACAGACTCCAGGGATGGCGGCACTGGCATGGACCGCCTGCGCCACAGAACCGTGATCAAAAACATGCGCCTGCATCGTGTCCAGATCAGTGGCGATGACGAGCAGCGGACGCTTCAGTTCCTCAAAGGTGACAGAGCCAAGACTACGCTCCAGATGGCGGCGGATCTTGTCGCCCCGGATCAAACCGGCGCTGGGCGGGAAGATCGGGTCCATCAGCCGCAGGAGCGCTTTGCGACTGTGAATCTCTTTGGCCAGATCAACCAACTTTGCCGTATCCAGACCTGCTGCAAAGAGGGAGCCGACATAAGCTCCCATGCTGGTGCCTGCCACTGCGGCGATGGGGATGTTTTCTTCTTCAAGAACCTGAAGCACGCCTACGTGCGCCAGGCCACGCGCGCCACCACCGGAGAGAGCTAGGCCGATTCGCGGAAGCACTTGCAGGGTTGAGGACGAACCTTCAGCGATGCCGTTTGTAGCTCGCATGACTCCGCCACCGAGTGGGTGTGAAATCGAGTGGTTCATAGCGTGACCTCCTTGTCGTTGTTCGACAGGGGAGCCACGGTTGTTTGTTCAAAACTAGCCGCCGAGGCGGAAGCCTTTGGAGCGTTTCATCTTGCCGCCGGGCATCATGCCTTTGGGCATTTGCGGCATTCCGCCCATGCCGGGCATCCCACCACCGCCGCCGAATAGGCCGCCTGCCATCTGCGACATCATGCCTTTGTTCGACATCAGCTTCTTCATCATGTCGAATTGCTTCAAAAGCTGGTTAATCTCCATCACCGGACGACCACAGCCGCCTGCGATACGTTTGCGTCGGCTGCCATTGAGGACTTCTGGCTTGGCGCGCTCTTTGGGAGTCATGGAGAGAATGATCGCCTCCACATGCTTCATGCGCTTGTCATCGACTCCAGGCATGTCCTTCATTTTGCTCATGCCTGGGATCATTCCCATCAGTCCCGAAATCGGTCCGAGTTTCTTCATGAAGCGGAGCTGCTTGAGCATGTCCGTGAGGTCGAACTTGTTCTCTTCCATACGACGCATCATGCCCATCGCCTCTTTCTCATCGATCTCCTGCGCGGCTTTTTCCACGAGGCCCACGACATCGCCCATGCCCAGGATTCGCTGGGCCATGCGGTCAGGGTGGAAGACTTCGAGTGCGTCCACCTTTTCGCCCGTGCCGAGAAACTTCACCGGACAGCCCGTGACCTGACGCATGGATAGCAGCGCACCACCGCGCGCATCGCCATCCAGCTTCGTCATGATCAGACCGGTGATCGTGACGGTCTCGTGGAACTTCGTGGCGACACTGACCGCCTGCTGACCCGTGGCGGCATCGGCCACGAGCAGCGTCTCGCGAGGCTGCACGAGATCGCGCACCTTTTTGAGTTCGCTCAGCAGCACTTCATCAATCTCCTGACGACCAGCGGTGTCAAAGATGGCGACCCCGCTGCCCTGCTGCTCCAACCAAACGAGCGCAGCTTTCGTCGCTTTGACGACATCCGTTTCACCCACAGGCGGCACACAAACCGGCACGCCGAGTTGCTGGCCGAGCACCTGGAGCTGCGTGACCGCCGCCGGGCGGTAAAGATCGAGCGCGATGAGCAGCGGGCGCTTGCCCTGCTTCTTCAGCCAGTTGGCGAGCTTCGCGGACGTGGTGGTTTTACCCGCGCCGTTCAGACCAACCATGAGGATGCGCTGCGGCGGGCTCAGATCCAGCTCCGTGGCACCACCGCCGAGGATCTTCGCCAGCTCGTCATTGAAGATCTTCACGATCTGCTGACCGGGGCTGACATTCTTCAGCACCTCTTCGCCCATGGCGCGCTCTTTGATAGCTTCGATCAGATCCTTGGCGACTTTGAAATCCACATCAGCTTCGAGCAAAGCCAGCCGAATTTCGCGCATGGCATCGGCCACATTGGATTCGCTGATTTTGCCCAAGCCGCGCAGTTTGCGGAAGGTGTCTTCGAGTTTGTCGGTGAGGAGGGAGAACATGAGAGAAAGTGTTTAGTAGTCAGTGTTTAGTGATCAGTCTGCAAGAGCGAGAAGCGATCAGATCGGCGGGCAGAAGTTCATCAGCTCGATCTCGAAGGCGTGCTTCTTCTCAGGCTGCACTTCGACGACGGTGATGCTGCCGTACTCGATGTTGAAATGCGCCATGTGCTTCAGTGGCTGGCCGAGCATGAGGGCGAGGATGACGCGGATGATGCCGCCGTGGCAGAAGATGGCGACGCTCTTGTGCGGATTGTCGTGCAGGATTTTTAAAAGGGCGGGCTGCACGCGATGCTCCAGCTCGGCGGCGGACTCGCCATTGGGGATGCCTTTGGCTTCGATAATCTCCAGCCAGTCAAAGGCGCTGACGCCGAAGTGCTCCTGCACGCCGTCCCAGCGATAGCCGGTCCAGTCACCGAAATCGACCTCACGCAGGCTTGGGATGA
>JBEBGU010000370.1:0-4910 GCA_040081325.1 Prosthecobacter sp. | reverse complement strand
TGCTGGGTTAGATCTATTAACAGCATCGGCATTATTGTGTTTTCCACCTTCAAGATCAACCTTTGCTCTACCTAACAATTCATGAGCTAGAATCATGCCCAAATTTGGAGTGGCAGGCCCGGATGCTGACTGGTAAGTCCCCCAATATTGTTGAGGTTCAATTTGAATGGTTCCACCACCGCCATTGGCTGGAATGAACCTTCCTCCAGCAGTGCCAAAAATATCGTTTGGCATCATTGTAATTGTATAAGGCTTATCAGACTTTATTAGCTCATCAATTTGGCTCTCTATGTCGCCATCTTCTGGACAAGATTCGCGTTGAAGATCCCAACGAAGATTTTTAGCTCCATCTTTTAGTGTTAAATTTCCTCTAACCCAGCCTTTGAGTGCGTTGAGAATATTTGAGCGGTCTTGAGCTGTTGGACCGTACACGTTGATATACAGTCCCAGCGGATCGGTTCCCATCAGGGGATTATTCCCCACATATCCATACAGGTTCAATCCGCCATCTTCGCCCAGCGGATCTTCGCTGATCCACCTCCCCAGTTCTGGATCATACGCACGATACAGCGCCAGTTCCAGGCCGCTGGCTTCGTGGTGGTAGTAGCGGCTGTTGATCAGCAGGCTCGCGTTCACCGTCGTGCCACTGACTTTCACCGGCTTCTGGTAGGCGCTGTAGTCATAGCGCGCCACCACGCTGCCGAGCGTTCCCGCCTCCCAGGTCGTGCCGCTCACCGTCACCGTCTTGAGCCGGTTCTTCGCATCATACTCAAACTGCCGCACCGTGGCATAGCTGGCGTTAAAATCGCTACTGAGATACGTATATTGGTTGGAGAATCCCCGGCTCAGCCCGGCAGCGCTGTAGGAGTACTGCCGTGTCGTCTGCTGCCCGTCTTGGTCCTGAGCGATCAGTGTGATCACGTTGTTCCCCTGATTGAGATCCACCTCGACATGGAAGTTGTAGCCCCCGGCTGGATCACTCATCAGCACGGCCTGCTTGCTCTGAGGCCCTTGAATATTGACGGTCACCGTGGCAAACTCGTTGACGTGTCCCTCCAGCATCATGCGGCCCGCACCGCCGATGCGGGTCAGCCTGTTCAGAGATAGGTCATGAGTGCGCATGGAAAGAGTGGTGCCGTCTCCGGTAGAGAGCCAGTTGCCCGCAGCATCGTAGTTCCACTGGCGTTGTTCAAACACAGAACCAGTCGGCGAATAGCGGTTGGCCTGCCCGGTCAGCTCGTCTGAGCTGTTGTATTCAAAGCTGGCGTACGTTGGGTTCGGTACGCCACTGGCCTCCTCAATCCAGTTCGTCAGCCTCCCGGAGAGATCATAGCCATAGGTGTGCTTAGAATACTGCGTGGCTGGGGCGACGCTGCGGCTGTGGGTGATGCCCCAAAGACTGCCTTCTTTTTGTGGAACTTGGTTGTTAAGATCAAATCCAAAGCTGGCATTCGCCGGCCAATAAGTCAGAGCGCTGGTGATGCTGTTCGGGGCGGCGATGCTGTCTAGGCGACTGAGGTTGGTGGTGTAGCCCTGCGTGAAGGTTCCCAATGTGTTCAACACCGTTTTCAAACGACCAAGTCCGTCCCAGGTATAGGTTTCACTGCGGGTCACGGCTGCTAAGTCGGTGCGCACATCCCGGTCTGAAACTCGATCCTGGTTATCAAAGGTGAAGACTTGATCATCATTCCCCAACGGCCCGTCGATGGATAGGAGTTGCCACAGACCGGCACCCGCTGCGGTTTTGTAAGTCATGGTGTGCGTGCCGATTCCGTCCTGCACGAAACGCAGCCTACCCAGCGGGTCCTGCGTGGTGCCTCCGGCTACGGTTGTGAAGTGGTAGGTCACGTCGGGGGTCAGACCAGCATCATCATAGTCCTCCTGGTACAGGCTGCCGTCCACGTTATAGCGGTAGGTCACGCTGGCCCGGTCAGGTGGAGTCACGGTTTTGAGCCTGCCGCTCAGCGGCTCGTAGGTGTAGGTGGTCTTGACACTGGTCTGCGCGCGGATCTTTTCCGTCACTCGGCCCATGATGTCCCGCTTCCATTCAGTGACACGGCCCAGAGCATCCGTCAGCTTCCATAGGCTGCCGCATTTGCACCAGGCATACTGGATGCTCTTGCCATCTGGAGTCAGTTGGAGTTCAGGCTGGCGCACGCTGTTGTAGGCCATACGTGTCCAGCGCCCGTCTCGGTCCTTGTAAGCTGTGAGGTCCAGAGCTTTGACCGTCGTCACACCAAGCCCGCGCTGGTAGCTGAACTGCTCGGTCGTTGCATCCGGGTGAGTGATGAGGCTGACACGGTCCAGATTGTCATAATCAAAAGTGAGTGTGTAGCCAGTGGAGTCCGTGTGAGTGCGCACTCGTTCCGCTGCGTCATAAGTGAACTCATCAGTAATGGTCCACTCCTGAGCAGCGACAGTGGTGCCAGTGGGCACGGTGGCCGTCTCGAGGCGGCGCAGTAGTCCCCGATTTGAATCAGTTACCAGCGCCCCGCTCGTCCAAGCAGGCACGGCACCATCAATCGACGAATGATAGGTAGCGCGAATCCGGTTAGTCGTTGTTGTTGCCGTTGCGTTCACATCGTGTGAAATCTTGATCGCTGTAGGCTGCTCAACATTGTTGATGGTGACATCATACCTCAGACCGCTGGCATAAGTGATGCTGCGGGGCTGGTGGTTGACATAGCCAGCGTAAGTGACCAGCGCCTTCCATGCGCCATCCCAGACTCCGACGGAGAGCAGGTCAGGCGTGGAACCGGCAACTGCGGTAGTATAAACGCGTTTGATCTGCCTTCCCATTTCATCAACGGTGATGTCAGGCAAACCAAGCGTATTGTAACTCTGCTCAACCATGGTCCACTGCGCCGTCCCATTGCGATCCTCCACCTTGCGCACGAGCTTTGTCGTCTGGTCGTCACTTCCAGATGAAAGTGTGTAAGTTCCAAGCGAAGTGGTGCCTGTATTCCACCACTGTGGAGAGGTGCTGGGTTCTTTGGTCATTGTCGGCACGTTGGTTCCCTGGCTGCCATCTTTCATCCAGGCTGTTGACCGCGCATAATCATAGGGATCTGCCGCCGGATTGATTGACTTAGCTTTCAAATACTCGCCCCAGTACTTTTTGGTCCAACGAAAAGTGGTGAAGCCAAAACCAACATTGTCCACTTTGAATGTGCTAGATGAAGGGATTTTGCTGGTCAATGTGACTCCCCCCGGACGGGGAAGATCTTTCCATGAAGTCCAGTCACGGGCCCTGTCTTCACGCGCAAGGCGCTCTTCATTACCGTTCGGGTCCGTGACAGCGACATAGTAGGTGTTTGGGCCACTGATGTGGACGACTGCCGACTCGACAGGTGGGAGCTGTCCTGGTCGGATCATATGGCCCCAGGACACCTGATGGGTGCCATAAGGCGTCGTGTAGCTCTTGAGATAAACTGGATTGTTGTTCTCATAAATGAAGGAAGAAATAATCCCCACCGTGTCCTTGATGGAGGCCAGATTACCGGCCCCGTCATAGCCCAACTCGGCCCACCTACCAAAGGGATCGTAAATCTTGGAAATTTTGAAATCGGCCGCTGTGGCATATTCAAAAACGATGCCAGGAACCGCCGGAGTAGGGGTAGCCGGGTTGGCTGACTGCTGAGTTGCCAGCTCAATCTTCTCCAGCCGCGCCTTGTTATCAGTAGGCGTCAACCCATAAAGGTACTGCAGGCTTTGCCCCTGAGGGTCACGTCTCTTGGAAAGATAGAACCTCTTGGCAACGGATGGCATACCGGGTGGGCTGACCTTATCGGGCTGGATGAATTCCATCTGCGAGCCATCATTGAATACCAGCTTGTAACCGGCAAAGTATTTGACGCTGGCAACCGTGTTGTAGAGAACAAACAACCCCGGTCTGGATTTGACATAGCGACTGGCGACATTAGCCGGAATCGCACCACTGATCGTGTAATCGTAATACGATCCATCCCCATCCACCCAACGCATCGGCTGGGCAATGACGCCCGTGGCATTGAGCAGCGGCAGCGAACTGCCATTCGACGCACGCAGGTAGGAGATTTCATTGAAGTGCCACAAAGGGCCAATGTTGGTCATCTGCGTCGGGTCATCTTCCGGAAAATTATTCAGCGGGTCAATCTGCCGGTATTCCAGAGTCAGATTGGGAACCGGGCCATATTGGGGTGTGTAGGTCAGCGGCGTGTCCTCCACCACAAGACCGGGCAAGTAGGTAGTGAAGTTATGCACGGCCATTCCATTTGAGCATGTCTTGCATTCTTTGGGATTTGTTCCCTCAGTGCTCTGTTCTGTACTGCCGTCGTCTCCGCGCCCATAAACAAAAGCCGCCTCTGTCGGAGTCACCTCCGCAAACCCAGCAGGAACAAGGACCGAGGCAGGAATCAAGAAATAGCCTGACAACTGCGGGTTGATCACAGAAACTGGCACCCCGTGATTGAGTCCAAGAAAAGTGTCCTTGATTTCGACGAACTGGGCATCTCCCGACATAAAGGCGCTGAAATGCCCGCTGCCAGTCCCCCAGAAAAAGTGTGCGATGGATGGAAATGGCACAGACTCACCCGACAAGCGCTTGATGACCCGCAACGGCCAGCCAGCTTTTTCACTGCGGTTTTTTAGAACAAGGGCAGACATGCCGTGCAGAATAAAATCAGCCTCATCTTCATTTGGATCCTTGTAGGGGTCATCTTCCCCGACGCTGCAAAGGTGCAGCATCCCCGGCTGCCCGAGCATCTCTGCCAAGTGATTGTAAGCGATCACCCCGCATTGCACATTGCTCTGAGGAGCAGCATTCCATTCCTTCGTATCCGTCATCCATAGCACCGTGAGTCTGTCATAGTCTGCAAGTGTCGTAGCTATAAGCTATGGCACTTATGTATCGAGCCAAGCGGACGACGATT
>JBEBGU010000369.1:0-4921 GCA_040081325.1 Prosthecobacter sp. | reverse complement strand
ACCACGCGAAGTACATTTTACTGCCATGAAGGTGCCGAGAGTGGGCTCTTTCAAGCAGACTCGGTATCGCATTTTGAAGAAACACTTTGTCCTCTGGATGCCAGTCCACCTCATCCCATAATGCTAAAGCTCCTATGGCCTCATAATAGCCCAACCATTCGACTTGTTTTAGAATTTCCTCATCACTAGCGAGGTTGATCAGTCTTCGGCCTCCCAGAAGGTCTTCCAGCGGATGCGGTCCAAGTCTGACTTGATAGCTACAATCAGGCGGTAAAGACAATTGAGCAGGAACGGATTCCATCTTCAAAAACGCAGCCATCCACTGCGCACCATCTTTCAAGACTTCGTCCGCTGGATTTTCATCCACGAGCTTCTGAAGCTCCAGAAGCGCCGCTTCTCCATATGACCAGCGCATGAGCGGGCCGCAAAGGCTGAACATAGCCTTGTTGCTGATCCACTGCCCCTTCGCGCCCGCACCTTTCTGTGCTGTAACCTGCGGCGGTGGTGGAGAATAACGGCAGCTGTATTCGCCTGTCGCTACTGCCAAGACGAGCGGACGAAGCATCCGATGGTCAGCACGATGTGAAAGGATGGTTATGGCTGCGCCAGTTAGGCATAGATGATCTTCATTTTCAGTCCGTGTAAAGCGGTGACCGCCAATCACCACTTCGCTGCCTTCCGAATAAGCGGGCCAATCCAGTTCGAGCCATCGCTCAGGTGAGCCTGCGATAAGCTGAATCCATCTTGTCACCGCCGCGACAAGGGTGTCGCTCGGCGTGCCACACCAAGCTCGAACAAGTGGAACGACGAGCTTTTCACGGGTATCCGAGCTAGGAAGCTCTGGAAGCAGGTTTTCGACGAGAGTGAGGTAAAAAAACTCGTCGCGTTCGAGCCAAAAGGACAACTCCTCATCCACTTGCGTGATATTGCGAGATTTGATCCATAGGCGGAGCAACGCTTCACGTTTGAGTTGGACCTCAGACCCAAAGCCAGCCGCATCCGTGAGACTGAGCCTGCCACACAGCCGTAAGGCCGCGATGCGGTTGTCCTCTGCTGCGAGAGGCTCCAAAGCCTTTTGCAAGCTGTCCTCCATTTCAGCAGCAGTGGGATTAGCGGACTGCAAGGTTTCTCGAAGGTACAATGCCCATCCAAGCCGCAGATGGTCAGGGCTTACCCTCGCTGTTGGCCGTCCCTGGCGTGCCTCAGAAAGCCAACACAGTTCCTGGAGGTCATGACGAATGGATCGGAAGTCTGTTTCAAATACTTCGCCCAACTTGCTTGTTTCAATCTCTAGCTGATCACGGCAACGCTGCGCCAACTGGGAGAGGACGCTTTCAGCATCGCCACTATCTTCGATGCCAAGCTGCTTACGGATTTGTGAGTCTTCGCGAAGCCGCAGAAGCAGGTCATGCCATAGCACGAGTTCGACTGTAATGTGCTCCAAGCCTCCCAACTCCGGCAGTAGGCGGATGCAGGTGGGCAGGTAGCGTGGAATCCTCGCCACATGGGTGAGCAGGGCAGGTGGAATCTCCTCAAGGGTGAGCCCTGCCTTTAACTTCGGGAGGATCAGGGACATTTCATGGTTGGAATATGAAGCGACCGTGATTCGCTTCAGGGATTTGCATTCAGCGCAAAGATCGTCCGCCGCGCGCACACGGCTGG
Organism: Prosthecobacter sp.; assembly: GCA_040081325.1. Lineage (GTDB taxonomy): Bacteria > Verrucomicrobiota > Verrucomicrobiia > Verrucomicrobiales > Verrucomicrobiaceae > Prosthecobacter. The sequence goes on along the minus strand of JBEBGU010000369.1, from coordinate 3,259 downwards.
TGAAAAGCAGCCGAATATGACTGGGAGGATGATCGTCCCGGTCAGTTAGCCGATAAAAATCCCTGAGGATTTTCTTGGCCGACTCAAGTGCGTCCCGCTCGTTCACGCCGTCCAAAACGATGAGCAGTGGCTTTTGCCATTTGTTAACAGCTTTGGAGACCAGCCTGGGTAGTGAGCGGTCATCCACCAAGTAACGAAAGCACTGTTCGAGAACCGATTTCAGATCGCTATAGGTGCTCCAATCTCTGCTATCCAACCAACAAACTGGGTGGTCTGATGAAGTGGCGACATGATTCACGAATGCAGCCGTCACCCATGACTTCCCCATGCCCTCTTGCCCACAGACAATTGCCGATGAACTCGATTTGGCTTCATCCCACCATTTTTGGAGCTGTGAATTCGCCTCACGCGAGATAGCCTGAGCAAGGTCGATTTGATTGAAGCCTGCCCCAGCTTTTTTCTCGCGAGCATTTGGAAAAAACTGCTTTTGCAGATGCTTTCTGGAGACAGATGCGAGGCGAGACTGAAGGATAGGTTCCTCGATCAATTCGCGTCTGACAGAGGCTGCTGCTGCCATGACGGCGGGCTTGTCTGCCTCTGCGCGAAACCAATCCGCCCAATCTGTAGAGAGGCTGTCGAACGGCTTCACATGGCGGATCGCATCCCAGCAAAAGGCGCAAAGCTGACCCAGGACAGAGCTGTCAGGCTCGTTCCAATCCACCACGACGATTGAAACGCTCGTTTCGGCCTCGATCTCCAAAAGGCGCGGGTTGTCTTGTGCGGATCGGGTTGCGCCGAGAACATAGACTTCCAATTGTGGCGCTTGGCGGATGATCGCCCGTAATTCTCCCTCGATTTCGTTCAAGTTTAGAGCCGTGGTCTCCAGATAACGCTTCGCTTGTATGGCAATGGTCGCTTTGATATTCAAGGCATCACCCAACTGCGAGCCGGATTTCGCCACATTGACAGGCTCACCTGTCAAATAGGCGATGATGCAGGCCATCAACTTTTCGAAACTGTCCTCCCGGCCCGATGCATCCATGCTGTGCAAAACCTTTTGTAGGGCTGAGTAGGACGGCGAGTCGGTTTGAGGTAACGTTGCGGATGGCATAGGCTGAGTCTGGCGAGGGAGGCTACATTCGACAATCCACACTTCATCGGCCATGCCATCAATCTAGACGCAACACCGCTACTTGTTGGATTTGGCACCAGGAACGTGATGGCAGCCGCCAGAGGGACTCGGCGAGGTCGCTGTCGAGAATGCCTTGTTTGTTTCACTCCAACAACCACTGCCACGCCGTCACCACTTTCGTCTTGGCAGGCAGCGCCTTCTTCGGAAAGCCGGTTTGATGCAGGGTGATGAGCGTGCAGGTGGCTTTTGGGAAAACAGCGGCGGCATCGGCCAGGGCGCGGAGTTCGCGTTCGGCGGTTTCAGGGTCGCTGGCGTCGGCGCAGACTTGGATGAGCTCGTGGCGGCCATCGGCGTGACGGGCGAGGAAATCGACCTCGTAGCCTGCGGGCGTGCGGACCCAGGTGGTGGCGGAGCGGCGGCGTTCGAGTTCGAGGAGCACGAGCGTCTCGAGTGCATGACCCAGGTTCGCACGGCCGGTGCGGTCGTAGAGGGCGATGAGCGCGGTGTCGATGGGGTAGGCTTTGCGAGGGTTCACCATGCGCTGGCGCTCGGAGGAGGCCTCCATCCAGACGGTGCGCACGAGGAAGGCGTCCTCCAGATGGGCGAGGAGTTCATGCAGCGTGTTTTTCGCCACGGGCATGCCCTGCGTGGTGAGGAAGTTGTGGATCTTCTGCACGCTGAACGGGCTGCCAGCATTCGCGAGCAAATGGCGCACGAGGAAGCGCAGCGCGGTGACGTTTGCCACCTGATGGCGCTCCACGACATCACGCAGCATTGCCACATCGACGTAGCTTTGCAGCAGGCGTGAGCGCGCATCCACAGGCAGGCCGAGTGTTTCAGGAAAACCACCGCCGCTGAGGTAATCCGCCAGCGCCTTTTCGATGCGTGAGCGTTTGGCGGGCGTGAGCGCGGTCACATCCTCCGGCGCGGGCACGCTTTGATGCGCGAGCAACTCGCGGAAGCTGAATGGATGAATAATGACCTCCAAAGCCCTGCCGCGCATCGAAGTGGCGACTTCCTGACTGAGCATTTTCGCCGAAGAACCGCTGAGGAAGACCTCCACCTTCTCGGAGTCGAGGATTCGGCGCACGAAGGACTCCCAGCCTTTCACGAGCTGTACTTCGTCCAGACACAGCATGACCTTCTCCCGTCCGCGAACGCCGGGATGGGTGCGGTAGTATTCATCGAGCAAAAATGTCAGAGCATCCGCCTCAAGACCGGGCAGGCGCTCATCCTCAAAGTTCAGATAGACGAGCCGCTCACGCGGGATGCCTTGCTCCAGCCGCTCCTGCATTTGCTGGAAGAGAAAGCAGGTCTTTCCCGCCCGGCGCATGCCGATCACGGCCTGCGCCTTGCCTGGCAGCAAGGTCAATGGCACCTGTCGCCGGGTAAGCACGGGCAACTCCTGGCTCGTGCCAAGCGCGAGCTTTTCCTGGAGAGCGGCTGTCTGGGTCGCAGTCATTTGTCTTTCTATGGGAGACAACTTCCCAGCTATTTATCTTTTTTAAAGAGATAATTTGACTGAGAGGAAGCAGTTCGGACAGGCAGATGAGGCTTCATCGTCTCTCCTTCCTAGAGTTCGGCTAAAGCCGAAGCCACTTTCTGCTCACTCCGCCTTCTTCGCTTTGCCCTTCTTCTTGGCTCTTCCTTCGCCGGGATACGGCTTCACATGCGCACGCTCGGCCCAGGCTTCCCATTCGGCGGCGAGTTCTTGGGCTTTCGCGGGCTGCTCGGAAGCGAGGTCGTGGAGCTCGGTGCGGTCGGTTTTGAGGTCGAAGAGTTCCCAGGGGCCGTTGCGGCCTTTGCGGACGAGTTTGAGGTCGCCATGACGCACGGCGGCATTACCTTCGTGCTCCCAGAAGAGAGACCGGGGAGGAAGTGATTCGCCCAAAAAGACGTTCTTCAAACTTTTGCCCTCCATCGGCGTGATGGGCTTGCCGTCGTGCTCTTGCGGATAGCTAGCGCCGCTGACATCGACGCCGGTAGCCATGATGTCGCTGAGGTGAGCCGGGGTGTGGCAGAGAGCACCACCTTTCGCATCACGGTTAAAGTTGCCAATTCGGTTGCCGTGATAGCTTGGGTTCACACCACCTCTAGTCGGCCAGTGGGCGATGAGCGGCGTGCTGA
>JBEBGU010000368.1:0-4928 GCA_040081325.1 Prosthecobacter sp. | reverse complement strand
AAATGAGTTTGCGCGCATGCATTGGGGCTGTGGTAGGTGGCGGCACTTCCTGGTCGTGTGCCGACCCAATTCGACTTGGTTAGCAGACTATTTCTGCACAACAAAAAATAAATGGGGTCATTGCGCAAGGCAAATACAGATAATGAGGAAACGAGAAACTAACAGAAGGAACACTTCCCCCCCGTGAACGGAAGACGAACGGAGAAGTTGTGAGCGGTCTTATTTCACCACAGGGCGCAGGACCATGTTGCGGTAGTCCACGTTGGTGTGGTCGCCTTGGAGGAAGATGGGGCCGGGCTTGAATTCATCACTGCTCATCGCGCCGCCGGTGCAGCCGAGGACGGGCTGGTTGTCGATGAGAGTCTTACCATTGAGGATCACGGTGACGTGACGATCGACGAGTGTGATGTCCATGGTCTGCCATTCGCCGATCGCTTTCTCAGCGTTCACGCTGGGAGTGATGCGACTGTAGAGCGCGCCCATGTTGTGGGAGTCGAGCGGCTTGCCGAAGCTTTCCATCACCTGAATTTCATAGATGCCGCGCAGGTAGATTCCGCTGTTGCTGCCTTCGGAGGTGCGGACTTCGGTCTTCAAATTGAAGTCTTCAAACTCAGCCTCGGTGCGGAGGTTGCCGAAGTGCTTGTCCTTCTCCTTCACCACGCGGTTGATGAGTGCTCCGTCCAGCACGCTCCAGCCGTTGTCGGCCTTGTCATTCATGAGTTTCCAGCCGGTCAGATCCTTGCCATTGAGGAGCTGGATGGGATCGCCATACTTCACCTTAGAAAGATCAGGCGTGGCTGGGATGGCGGGGATGCGCTTGCCGCTGAGATCAGCGGGCTTGCCCACTTCCTTGCCCTCGGCGTTGCGTTTCACCGTGGTCAGTTTGATGACATCGCCTTCGATTTTTCCAGTCAGTGTTTCCGTCGTCACTTTGCCTTCTTTGTTCTTCTGCTCGCGGGTCACGATCAGTGTGTCGCCATCCACTTTGGTGGAAGCTGTCGGCACCACGCTACCACCGCCCCAGAGGACGCTGGATGTGAAAGCACCATCCTTTTCCACCACACCGAGCCAGCCCGCGCCGCCTCCGGGAATCGTCAGCGCCCAGCGGCCCGTAAAGACGGACTCTGCGTGCAGGAGACTGGTGAAGGAAAGGCCGAGAAGTAGGGATGCAGTGAAGGGGCGGATCATGATAGGGGCGTATAGAACGCAGTCTGAGGACTGGTTTATCGTCGCCTATTCATCCTTTGCCAGCATCGCCTTGAGTCCGGCGAAGAAGTTGGTGTTCTCCTCCTGGCTGGGGGTTTCCTTCATGTGCATGGTGTAGTCCATTTCATCGACATACGTGCGGTCGAGTTCTTTGAGAAATGGGCTGGGTAGCTCGGTCTGCTTTTGCCCCCACTTCATGCGGTAGCGGACATAACTGAGCGTGAGTTTTTGCCGAGCGCGCGTGATGCCGACATAGAACAGTCGGCGCTCTTCATCGACACGGCCCTCTTCATAGCTGCGTTTGTGCGGGAGGATCCCCTGCTCGATACCGGGCAGATAGACGATGGGGAACTCCAGGCCTTTGCTAGCGTGCAGTGTGATCAAGCACACGCCTTTCTTCTTCTCGATGTCGTCTTTGTCTTCACGCTCGTCGTTCAGCGTGACTTCATCGAGGAAGCCAGCGAGTCCGTCCTTTTTGTTACGCTCCTGATAGTTGCCGAGCTGGTTGAGAAACTCGGCGAGTCCGTTTTCCCAACCGTGAAATTCTTCCGGCTTTTTAGCGAGCTTTTGCAGATACTGCATGTACTCCACCTCCAGGATCAGTGCTTCGGTCATGGTGACGAGATCTGTGCCGTGGGTGGAGGCTGAGGCGGCGTATTTGCAAATGATCTCCGTGAATGCGCGGACGGCATTGCGTGATTTTTCAGGAATCTGTCGGAGGAAAGATTCATCACAGAGCGCGACCCACACGCTGAATTGCTTGTGCATGCTGTGGTCCAGCGCCAGCTCCGCTGTGGTGCCACCGATGCCGCGCGTAGGCGTGTTCAAGATGCGCAGCAGAGAGATGTCATCGTGCGGATTATGCAGGACGGTGAGGTAGCTGAGCACGTCTTTGATTTCACGCCGGTCAAAGAAGCTGCGCGCGCCGACGACTCGGTAGGTGATCTTTCTCTGCCGGAAAGCCTGCTCTAAAATGCGGCTCTGATCATTGGTGCGGAAGAGCACGGCATAGGATTCCCAGGGCTCTTTGTTGTTAAAATAACCCGCTTCGATTTCTTTGGCGATCATCTCCGCCTCTTCCAGATCATCCTGCGCGGCGACGAGGCGCACGGGATCATTGCCCGTGTTCCTGCTCCACAGTGATTTGGGGCGGCGACCTGCGTTGTTTTTGATCAGGCTATTGGCCGTATGCAGGATGGCTGTGGTGGAGCGGTAATTTTCCTCCAGCTTCACCACCGTCGGATCAGGAAAAAAGTTCTCAAACTCGGTGATGTTGGTGATCTCTGCACCGCGCCAGCCATAGATGGACTGGTCATCATCCCCCACGACGCAGACGTTGTAAGGCGCTGGCACTAGCGCACGCAACAGGCGCATTTGTAGCGAGTTTGTGTCCTGAAATTCATCCACCGTCACATAGAGGTGCCGCTGCTGGAGAGTGGCGCGCACGATGCCGTTTTCTTCCAGCAACTTCACGCCTAAGCAGAGCAAGTCGTCGAAGTCCATGACGTTCAGCGCTCGCATCTCGTCAGCGTATTTTTCAGCCACCGCAGCATAGAGATCTAGCTTTGGGTCACCGATCTCTTCAGCGTTGTTCTTGGCCTTGCTGATGCGCGCTAGGGCCTTTTGCGGATCGAGAGTCTCTTCCTTTACGAGCAAGCTTTTGAGCACGCGCTTCATCAGGCTTATCTGCTCACTCTGGGAGTAAATGACGAAGTTTTTCTTGTAGCCCACATGTTCTGCGAACTCGCGCAGAAGCTTAGCGCAGAAGGCGTGGAAGGTGCCAACGATGACTTTTTTGCCCAGATTACCCCGGCACATATCCTTCACACGCTCACGCATTTCAGCGGCAGCTTTGTTGGTGAAAGTGACGGCCAGGATGTGCTCCGGCTTGATGCCTTCATTGATCATGAAAGCCACACGCGCCGTGACCACGCGCGTCTTGCCGGTGCCTGCACCAGCTAGAATTAAAAGTGGCCCATGGATGTGGGTAGCTGCTTCTCTTTGCTGTGGGTTTAGGGTTCCTGTGAATCCGCTCATGTCGTGTGCTTCGTTTGGATGAGGCGCGAGCGGATGCAAGCAGAAGTCGATCCGACTTGGAGCGTCCGACGATAGTGGTTGGAGATCGAGTCGATCTATCTCTTTATCCCGATTTACTTGGCTTTTTGGGTTTCCCACCAAGCGTCAATCGTGGGGATGTCGAAGAGGCGGAATTTACGCCCGACGCGCTTTTCAAAGGTGGTCTGGGCCTGCTTGGCGACATCAAGTGAGGGGTCTTCTTTGATGGCTTTGAGCAGGGCTGCGTTGGTGGTTTTGTCGCTACTGGCTCGCAGCAGGTAGGCGCAGCGGAGGCGGTTCTCCCAGGTTTGCTGGCGGTCCTGGAGCAGGGTGGTGAGCTGGGCTGGGGTGAGATCGGCCTCGGTGCGGACGGGGTTACTTTTGAAAAGTTCCTGCAGCGGCAGGGTGTAACCGGGATCAATGCTGGTGCTGAAGTCGTAATAGTTCTGGACTCGACGGAACTCGGCCTGGCTGGCGTGAAGGAGATGCTTCATGGCGGGGTCAAACATGGCGTCCACGAGGGCCTGGAGTGATTCGCGACTACCTGTGGCGATTGCTTTGTCGGCATACTCACTGAGGCGGTTGCGCTCTTTGAGAAGGATGAGTTCGCTGAGGGACGGGGAGACGTTGGGCATCATGGCAGCGACCTGTGAGGCCTCGCCGACGGTTGCGCGTGAGGTGTCAGCACTCGGCACAAAGGAACTCTGCTTGAGCACGAGAGCCATGCGGTCTGCCATCTCCTGAAGGCGGGCTTGGGTGCGCTCACGTTCTCCGTTTTGGGCGTCGATCTGCTTTTGCAATGCGGCGATCTGATCTCTGGTGCGACTGAGTTGGGACTCTATCGCGGTGGTGTCAGCGGTGGGAGTTGGTGCTTGCGTGATCGTCTGCATCTGCCGCTGTAAATGGGGGGCGATGGCGGAGCGATAAAACCAGATGGCGGCCATGAAAAGCAGCAGCAGGATGCCAATCTGGGCGATGATGAACTGAGACCAACTGAGTCGCCTCTGGCGCAGATTTTCATACTTAACTTGTGCGGCCTCAGTTAGTGGATCTTTTTCAGGATCATTGATCGTGGTTTTTCGACTGGTGTTCTTGCCCTTATCCTTGCGTACAGGGTTGGGATCGAGATTGAAAAAGTCCTTGGGATCGCTCATGCAGTTGGGTGTCGGTCATGTAACGCCATGCTGAATGAAAAATCTAGGGGAGGATGTCTTGTCGTTTCATCTTGGCATCGTTAAGGTGCCAATCCCTCAGCCATGAACAATTCCGCCGTGCGTTTACCCATTTCATCTTCTGATCTAACTTTCCGCCGCACGGCACTGGGTGTTGGGGCCGTATTTTTGGTGTTATTGCTCAGCGTGTGGCCCTACCAGCATTGGGATTTCTCAGAACGCAGCAGTGTGATCGGTGGGATCGTGAGGAAGGCCCAGCAGGACTCGGAGTGGTGGTTCTGTCTGGTCACACCTTTCATTGTCGGCTGGCTTGTCTGGCGGATGCGGGTGACCCTGAGCCGTCTGCCAATGACTGGCTCGTGGCTGGGTGTTCCAGTCCTGCTTTTCGGTATGGTAATGTATTGGTTCGGGTACAAAGCTGATACGGCCTACCCGGGCTATTTGGCTGGTCAACTTTTGACGCTGGGTTTGATCCTTACACTGGGTGGTGTGGGC
>JBEBGU010000367.1:0-4929 GCA_040081325.1 Prosthecobacter sp. | reverse complement strand
TGACGCGCCTGAGCTTGCGAAATGGCTGCCTGCCAGTCGCTGGCGCTCCGAGAAGGGTGAGCTGCAATTTCATGCCGATCACACCGCCACTGGCTACGGTTTCGAGGGAGTTCCGCTTTGGGAGGCGCTAGCAGGCAACAAGCTCCGCATCACCTGGTCCGCTGAACGCAAAGTGGAGTACGTTTTCGACTACACCTGGAGCAGCTTCCACGAGGCGGAGAATGCGAAAGCGGTCTTCCATGTCATGCCGTGACGGCATGGAGCGCTACTCTCAGATTCCCATGTTGCCGAGCGCATGCGCCACCCGGTTCATGAAAGCCGTCGCGTCGGGGTGAGAGGCTTCCAGTTCTTCGACGGAGGACATCAGCCTGCTCATGTAATCATGAGGCACGCTCTCTGCCACCGCAGCTTCCTCCTGGGCATTTGCCACGCGCTTGATCAATTCCGCACGCGCTGTCTCTGACAATTCGTCAGCGCCTTCCACCATTCCCCGCAGTTGTTGAAGTTGTTCCTCACTCATAGTTCTGACACTGCCACGCCTGCCTCATCCCGACAAGGCCTTTGCCACGACGCTTTTGTTTCATGAGGAAGGGGCACGCGCTCCTTGCCAAGGGTGTTTGCCATGCAAGAATGAGTGAATGATCAAACGCCTTTTCACCCCACTCTTTCTTCTGAGCCTGATTCCCATCGTTTCATGCAAGCCGAAAGCCACACCACCAGCGCCAGCAACAACACCTGCAGAAGCAACACCAGCAGTTCCGCCAGTGGCTGCTGCTACAGCAGTTCCGGGTACGCTCGCCGAGATACGGGCCAATGCAGAGAAAGGCGATGCCAAGGCACAGAACAGCCTGGGCCTCCGCTACGATGAAGGCAACGGCGTGACCCAGGATGCCGGTGAGGCGGCGACATGGTACCGCAAAGCGGCTGAGCAGGGATATGCTGACGCGCAATTTAACCTCGGCCTCTGCTATGCGTCAGGTGCAGGTGTGACCAAGAATGCGGCCGAGTCTGTGAACTGGTATCTCAAAGCGGCAGAGCAAAATTTTGCCGCAGCACAGCTTAACCTGGGCGTCTGCTATGATGACGGTGAAGGCGTGGTCAAGGATGTGGTCGAGGCCCTGAAATGGTACAATCTCGCGGCAAGCCAGGGCAGCGAGGACGCCGCCACCTACCGCACTAACTTGGAGAAGGGCATGACACAGGAACAGATCGCATCTGCAAAAAAAATGTCAGACGAGTTTAAGTCGAAGTCAGCTCATTGATCGGCAGGCAGAGAGATCAAAAAAGGCTAGTCACCGTCACTTCACGCCTGCGACGACGAAGCCCTCGGCCTCCAACACGGCGCGGATCTTGGCCACCTGATCACCCTGGATCTCGATGCGCTTGTCACGCACCGTACCACCACAACCACAAGCCGAGCGCACCCGTTTGGCGATGTTCTCAATCACTGAAACAGGCAGATGCGTGGCAAAGTCCTTGATCACGATCACTACCTTGCCGCCGCGATGAGCTGTCTCACGCTGGAGCACGACGCGGCCCATCTTCCACAGACGCTGCGGTGAGCCAGGATCACCTTTCTCAGGTGGTCCGGGCGGCAGGTCGGGCAGGTTTAGACTGGCGAGAGGGTTTTGATTCATGGCTTCTGTGGCTCGGGATTCCACTCAGTTTTCGGCGTGATACCGAGATGCTTGTAGATCATCGGCACGAGCGCCGTCTGCGGCGTCGCTTCATTGAGCAGTTTCTCACGCGGCAAATCTTTACCGTGAGCGATGAGCCAGATTTTGCGCTCCTCATCACTGTCGCCGCCGTGACCATTGCCACGACCGCCGTGATCCGTGGTGATCAGCACAAGCCACTCTTCTTCGGCAAACTTTTCACGCGCACGCATCGCACGCAGCAGTTCGCCGACGTGCGAGTCCACATGGCTGATCGAGTTGAGATACAAAGTGCTGTCGGGTGAAAAACTCGCGCGCGAATCCGTAGCTCCATGACCGAACTCATCAACCTGGCCAAAATAAACAAACATCGCATCGGCATTGCGTGTTCGCAGTGACTTCAGCGCTTCATCACGCACCTCGATGTCCCTCTCGGGATTGTCGATGTAGTGACGCGAGGCATCCGGCGTGGCGGTGAATTTCTCATCAAGGAACTCCTGACCATCCAGCCGAGACAGATCAGCGATCTTCGTGTGAATCGGCGGCCAGTCGGCAAAGGAGGCGCACCACGCTTCCGGCTTCACCTCTTTGATGCGGCGCATGAAGTGCACGTAGGTCTGGTAGCGTCCGCCGATGAATCCATTGTCCTTCACCCCGTGATTGTTCATCCACACGCCTGTGAGCAGACTGCTCCAGCCAGGACCACTGACCGTGGGCTGATGCGTTGGCGAATCCATTTCACCACCCGCATAAAACTTCCGCGTTAGCAGACCTCCATCGCTTTCGCTCAGTATCTTCATCTGCGGCGCCAGTCCACGCTCCATCGCCGAAACCAGCGCATCTGCACGACAGCCGTCAATCCCGATAAAAAGCACTCGCTTGCCGCCAAACGCACCTTCCTTGCCTGGACCATGCGCGTGCAATTGGACAGTGATCAGCAGAAAAAGCAGGATTCGTGTCATGGCTTGGAAAAGTTAAGATCATGCCGCCTCTTCGCCTCTTCGCGTTTAAAGATGGGGCCGACTTCTACCACGCAGTTTTCGCTCTCCGCTTTCACCCACGCGCAATCTGGCGAATCGGGTCCGCCTTTGTCAGGATAATAGGCATGAGCTTTCTTGAGCGGCACCTTCACGCCATTCAGTCGCGGCCAGCCGAAGGTCACGTTCACTTTCGGGATGCCTGACTTCGGAATCTTTGACGTGCTGTACACTTCGACGAACGCCGAGTGCTTCTCCCAGAACGTGAAGTCGCTGCCCTCAAACCGCAGACTGCCCACCTCATGCACTACGCCCTTGGCATCGCGAATCGTGCAGGTGAACCAGGTACTGTTGCCTTCCGCAGCACCTTTCGTGATGCACCAGGTGTAGGTGCCCTTCGTCCATGCAAAAGGCCGCCGCACACTGGCAAACTCGCCTTCGTAGCCCGCGCTTTCGAAGATGCAGTCCGCAGCCGCCGTGCGCACATGATCCAGCCCGATGGGCGTCGTCTTATCGCTCGACCATCGTGAAAAGATGCCGCCTTTACCGCGATGCACGCGCTCGCGGTTTTCCTTCGAGGCCCAGCCGTTGATGTTCGTCTGGATGCCGCCGTAAAATTGCAGCCCGTTGATCTTCGCGATCCCACAAGGCGAGATGTAGAAGTTATAATCACTCGGCACATCACGGTCGATCGTCACATCCATCTCCAGCGACGTGAAATGCTCCACCGGCTTCTCAAAGTCCCACCAAACATTCGCCACATGCCACGGCGATGGCGGCAGCGTGACGCCTGCGGCTTTGGCCATGTCTTCCGGAGAAGGTTGTTTGCAGAGGTCTTCCGCGTGGAGACCACTTGCGAGCAGGAGCATGGTAAGAAGAGATTTTTTCATGGCATAACAAGACGCTTCACTTCGACAAAAGCTTTGACCGCCTTCTCCAAATCTTCCCGCGTATGGGCCGCGCTGATCTGCGTGCGGATGCGGGCCTTGCCCTGCGGCACGACTGGAAAGCTGAAGCCGATGACATAGACACCGCGCTCCAGCATCGCGTCGGCGAACTTAGAAGCTAAAGCGGCGTCGCCGAGCATCACAGGCACGATGGGGTGCTCACCCGGCGCGATGTCGAAACCAGATGATGTCATCTCAGCGCGGAAAAAACGAGTATTCGCCTCCAGCGTGTCGCGCAAAGTAGTGCTCTGCTTTAGCAGACATAACGCCGCGATGGAAGCTCCTGCGATGGTCGGCGCGAGTGTGTTCGAGAACAAATACGGCCGCGAGCGCTGCCGCAGTAGCTCAATGATTTCCTTCCTCCCGCTCGTGTAGCCGCCGCTGGCACCGCCGAGGGCTTTGCCGAGGGTTCCGGTCAAAATGTCAATGCGGCCCATGACATCGCAATGCTCATGCGTGCCGCGACCGGTCCTGCCCATGAAGCCGACCGCGTGTGAGTCATCCACCATCACCAGCGCGTTGTATTTGTCCGCCAGATCACAGATCGCCTTCAGCGGCGCGATGAAGCCATCCATCGAAAAAACACCATCGGTGGCAATGAGCTTGAAGCGGGCGTTCTTCGCTTCGATGAGCTTGGCTTCCAGATCAGCCATGTCGCAGTTCTTGTAGCGAAACCGCTGCGCTTTGCACAAACGCACCCCATCGATGATCGACGCATGATTCAGTTCATCGCTGATGATCGCGTCCTCGGACCCCAGGATCGTCTCAAACAGCCCACCATTCGCATCGAAGCATGAGCCATAAAGAATCGTGTCCTCCGTGCCGAGGAAGTCCGTCAGCGAGGCTTCCAGTTCCTTATGCACGCCCTGCGTGCCGCAGATGAAGCGCACACTCGCCAACCCGTAACCCCATTGATCCAGCGCCTCATGCGCCGCCTGCCGCACCTGAGGATGCTGCGCGAGACCGAGGTAATTGTTCGCACACATGTTCAGCACCGCCGCCCCGCCATTGGCACGCACCAGCGTTCCTTGTGGAGTGGAGAGCACGCGCTCGTGCTTGTAGGTGCCCGCAGCACGTATGGCATCAAGTTGGGTGGTGAGATGAGTTTGAAAGGCAGAGTTCATGGTGATGCGGAAATGCCTTCGAGCTTCTCAAATTCGATCCGAGGCGGCGCGGCTGCATCAGAGGTGCGCGATAAAAGGATACCGAGTTCAGATGTCTCGGAGAAAAAGCCGCCGTTGCGCAGGAAGAAGGTGCTGACATCCACTCCGCCGGTGAAGTCGATTCGATAGCGACGCTGAGCTATGTCATCACCGGTGAGCTTAGCACTGGTGAGCGCGTGCCATTGAC
>JBEBGU010001011.1:0-1247 GCA_040081325.1 Prosthecobacter sp. | reverse complement strand
CGACAGATCAAAGGCGTCATTTGCGGCGTCCGCATCGAGGACATCCAAGAGCCGCTGATGCAGGAAATCCGCTATTTGGACAAGCTGGTTGATGAACTGGCCAAAGGGAAGCCGCTGGAACGAATTCTGAAGCAGTGACTCAGGCCGTTTGTGAGCCCGGCGAAACTTTTTTCGGTTTTCTGTCCTCGCGGACTTTGATCGTTCGTCGATGATCTGACGGGCAGGCTACATCGGCCCGCCTAACCAGGCATTCTTCCATCGTATGAACAAACACGCGCTTCTCCTCTCCCTCGCCGCTTGTGCGGTGCTCTCTTCGTGCCAGACCGGCCAGACCCAGCATGCGGCCTGTGCTGACATGCCGCCTTACAAGGGCTCGGCGGCTTTTGAGCGCATGAAGACGCTCGTGGGCAAGTGGTCCGGCGAATCCCCCGATATGGGCAAGATGAACACGGAGTTTCGCCTCATCGCGGGCGACTCGGTCATTCAGGAAACCTTTGCTGGTGGCACGCCGATGGAAATGCTGAGCGTCTATCATGACGTGAACGGCAAGCTGACGATGACGCACTACTGCATGCTGCGAAACCAACCGCGCATGAAGCTCACCAAGAGCACTGCGAACTCGCTGACCTTTGATCTGGCGCCGACACCCGGTCTGAATGTGCAGAAGGACATGCACATGCACGGCGCGACCTACACCTTCCTCGACGCAAACCACTTCAAACTCGAAGGCGTGTCCTGGAAAGACGGCAAAAGCTCCCCGTGTGGCGCACCGGTGATCTTCACGCGGCAGTAGTTCGCCACGGAGGTTGGAGTGCAGGCTTTAGCCGATCTTTGACCTCTCACCGCCTCAACCCGTCGGCTCAAGCCTCGACTCCAATTTACCGCACCACCCATGAGCGCCCCCGCGAAAAACACGATCTGTCTCTGGTATGATGGTGACGCCGAGGCTGCCGCTCGCTTCTACGCCGCGACGTTTCCGGATTCCTTCGTCAGTGCGGTGCATTGCTCACCAGCGGACAATCCATCGCGCAAGGAAGGCGAGGCGCTGACGGTGGAGTTCACCGTGATGGGCATTCCGTGCATCGGCCTCAATGGCGGGCCTGCGGTGGTTCACGACTGGGCCTTCTCATTCCAGATCGCCACGCAGGATCAGGCCGAGACCGACCGCTACTGGAATGCCATCATCGACAACGGCGGCGAGGCGAGCCACTGCGGCTGGTGCAAAGATAAATGGGGCATTCACTGGC
>JBEBGU010001010.1:0-1249 GCA_040081325.1 Prosthecobacter sp. | reverse complement strand
ATGCACGCCCTCATGCACTGGCCAGCGCACGCGAAAAAGGCGCGCTGTTTCTGTTTCAGCAAGCAGCGCAGGCGACGTAGTATCGCCGACAAATTCGAGTGCCTTGATGGGCAGGCGTTCATCCACCAATCCGATAATCGCCTTCAACTTCTCACGAGTTGGTTTGCGCGTGTCCTTTGATTTCTCGATGAGCTGCAAAGCAAAGCGATCAATCCCAGCAGCCATCTTGGCTGAGAAATCAGGATTCGGCTCCAGCAGTTGCGTGCCGGAGAGTTGGGCCACAGCGGACGAGGCATGCAGAAGCCCGAGTAGGACAAAGCGTATCTTCATCCAAGATCTACGCTAGCCGACTCATGCTCTTGTTGCTGAGCTTATTTTTTCTTCGCTGGCCATTCAATGATTGGCTTCACAGTGTGCGCTGGTGGAGCCTCATCAATGGCAAAAGCGATTGAGATGGTCTGCGGCCCTTTAACCTCCGCAAGCGACACTTTGAGGACATGGATGCCTGTAAGTTTCTTCATCTGCTCACTCGCTGGCTCGGGAGCATCTTCAGTCGAAAAAGTAGCGCCAGATGGAGAAAGAATGGACGCATGAAGCACTTGCTTAGCATCGGTAAGCGTGGCGCTTTTACCATCCACTGCGACCACGGCACGGGTATGCATTTTCCAGGTAACGTTGGTGCTGTTCTTGATGGTGACATCATCCTGAATGACGACATAAGGCTTGGCTCCACGCACCACCATCACGCCGCGGTAAGCATCTTTGGCGGCCTTGGAATAGGCTTTGCTGAGATCCACAGCAGCGATGCCAAGTTCAGGCGTGCTCTGCGTAAAGACCACCGTGGCTTTAGCGTCGAGTTTCTGATTCGTGCTGATCACGGGCTTTGGCGGCGGAGCACCTTTTTTTGCTGCTGGCGGCTCTTCTTCTTGACCGATCTCCAGTGTGTTTTGTCCCGGTGTGCCCTCCAGATAAAGATTGTAGCGTTTGGTGCGGTCAGCCGCTTTCGGATCGAACCCTGGCGCGCGGTCACTTTCAGCACCAAGCTCAATGCCCCAGCGCTTTCCGCCCATGTCGAGGACGAACGTGCCGAGATCCAACTGCGATGTCGGTATGCCATTGTCACCGCCCTTGATCGCCACAAAGGCAGCGGTCTTGTCCCAAGACGTGCGCATGGTCGCCATCTGGCCACCTGTGACGCCGTAATCTAGACTGTCTTGCGCACCATCACCCGCAGCCTGGGCGTTGTAAT
>JBEBGU010000366.1:0-4943 GCA_040081325.1 Prosthecobacter sp. | reverse complement strand
AATTGGATTCGTTGGTTATCCTCCTGGGCGACCTTCTGAATCCTTACGGCAAAGCGGCGTGACTGCTCGATGAGGAAGGCATTGTTCAACAAATAAAGCGACTGCGTGGCGAGCGTGCTGGAGTCGCGTTTGCCTGCCACAGTGACAGCATCCGGCAGATTGAATGGCGTCAGTTCGGGCGGCATCGAGTTGCGCAGCATAAGGAGATAAACGCTGCGATGCGTGCTCGGTTGATGCAACGGCGGAAGCTCGTTGATCAGCACATTCTGATGCTGGATGAGCGACCCCTGACCGGGCTGTGGATTCAAATCGCCCGTGGCTGCGAGCATGGCATCGCGCACTGCTTCAGCATCGAGTCTGCGACGATTATGACGTGCCAGGATGAGATTCTCAGGATCTGCCTCGCGGAGTTTTTCAGCGCACTGACTGCTGAGCTGGTAGGTGCGGCTGAGAACGATGCTCCTGACGAGGCGCTTGATGGACCAGCCTTCGCTCATGAAGCGCGTAGCGAGGTAATCGAGCAATTCAGGATGTGTCGGACGCTCGCCCGTGATGCCGAAGTCATCCGGCGTGCGCACGAGTCCTTCACCAAAGAGGTGCTGCCACACTCGATTCACCATCACGCGAGCGGTCTGCGGATGTTGCTTGTTGGCGAGCCATTGCGCGAGCTGGAGGCGGCCGCTTTGCTTCGCATCCAACTTCATCGCGAGGTCGATGGCACCACATGCGGTCAGAAATCCGCGAGGGATGGCGGCACCGAGCTTCTTGGATTCGCCGTCGATGTTGAGTTTGCAATCCAGCACCGCCTTTGCCTCACGCACACCCATGGCAAGAGGCGCATCGGCGGCATATTTGAAGGCGGGCTTCGCCGGAGGGCGGCGTGGTTCGTGCTTGGAGATGATGGCTTCCGCCTCGGGTCGCACGCTAACTTTCGCGGGCGTTTTAAGCTCATGCAGGGGCGTCTGTGGTGCCGTGAGACCTTGGTGCGCCGCCGCGCCCCACATGGTCTCGGTGCTTTTGAAGATGCCGGCGAGCGCGTAATAGTCGCGGGTGGGAATGGGATCAGTCTTATGATCGTGGCAGCGCGCGCAGCCGACGCTCAGTCCCATGATGCCGCTGCTGATGACGTTGATTTGATCGGCCACGACATCCATCTCGAAGTTGTCATTCATCGCCTTCGCTGGCTTGGCACAAAGAGCAAGGAAACCCGTGGCGATGAGCTGCCGGTCACGCTGCGCCTCTGAATCCGCAGGGAGCAGATCACCGGCGATCTGTTCTGCGATGAAGCGATCATACGGCATGTCTTCATTGAACGCGCGGATGACATAGTCGCGGTAGCGCCAGGCGTGCGGGAAGCTCGGATTACGGCTCAGGCCATCATTGCCGTTTGATTCAGCATACCGCGCGACGTCGAGCCAGTGGCGGCCCCACTTTTCGCCGAAGTGCGGACTGCAGAGCAAAGCGTCCACATAGGCGGAGATATCAGATGTGTCTGACATCTCCGATGGCGGTGGCAGTCCGATGAGGTCAAAGCTGAGCCTGCGCCGCAGAGTGGCTGGATCGGCATCGGGGGCTGGCTGGTAGCCATTTGTCTCGATCTTGGCCAAAATGAACGCATCGAGATTTTCACGCGGCCAGTCTTTATTTTTCACCACCGGCGGCTTTGGATTCGAGACGGGTTGATAAGACCACAGCGCCGTTTTGTCCGTGGTCACGGGCCTCTTCGCTGACTTCGGGGCGCTGACACGCGGATCAGGCGCGCCCATCTTTACCCAGGTGATGAAGTCGTTCACCACCTGCTCAGGCAGTCGCGTCTTGGGTGGCATTTCGAGACCGTCATAGCGCAGGGCCTGGATGATGAGACTGTCATCCGGTTTGCCGGGAATCATCGCCGGACCAGACTCTCCGCCTTCGATCATTTCCGAGGGCGCATCTAGCAGCAGCTTGCCGCCGAGCTTCTTGGCTTCTTGCGAGTGGCATTCGTAGCACTGCTTCACGAGGACCGGCCTGATTTTGCTCTCAAAAAAGGTCCGCTGCTCCGGTGTCATCTCGGCTGCACTGACACAGAGGCTCACTGCCAAGCCTGCGGCATGGAGGAGCAATTGAGATCGGCGGAGCTTCATCTGAGGCAGCCAAATACGCCCATGATTCACCGCTTGTTACGATCTCACGTCCATGGACGCAGCTTGGCCTTGCAACTGTTCGTGATTTCGGCTTTGGCTTGCGGCTACCACTCATGCCCAAGTACATCGTCACCATCGGCCTCGAAGTCCACGCGCAGCTCACCACGCAGAGCAAGATGTTCTGCGCCTGCCCAAGGGAGTTCGGCGCGGAGCCGAACACGCACACCTGCCCCACTTGCCTGGGCCTACCGGGTGCTCTGCCGGTGCTCAATGAAGCCGCTATCGAGAAGACCATACTCACTGGCATGATGCTCGGCTGCGAGACGCCGCCGATCGTGAAGTGGGACCGCAAAAACTACTTCTACCCAGACATGCCGAAGAACTACCAGATCACTCAGTTCGACCTGCCACTCTGCATCGGTGGTGGCGTGCCGCTCTATGATCTGGCCTATCCAAAAGATGCGCAGAAGAGTATCGTCAATCCCGGCAAGGTGGTGAAGCTCACGCGCATTCATTTGGAAGAGGACGTAGCCAAGAGTACGCACCACGACAAGTTCACCACCATCGACTTCAATCGCGCAGGCACGCCGCTGATGGAGATCGTCAGTGACCCAGACATCGACAGCGCGGAAGAGGCTTTTGCCTACCTGACCAGCCTGCGTCAGATCTTGATTTATGGTGGTGTCAGTGATGCCGACATGGAGAAAGGCAACCTGCGCTGCGACGTGAACATCAGTCTGCGTCCCGAAGGGCAGCAGGAACTCGGTGCGAAGATCGAGCTGAAAAATTTAAACTCCATGTCCGCCGTGCGCCGCGCTATCAAGTATGAGACTGAGCGCCAGACAGAGGCTTTGGAGCGTGGAGAAAAACTCATCCAAAGCACACGTCGCTGGGACGATGATCGCGGTGAAACTACACTCATGCGCACCAAAGAAGACGCGCATGATTACCGCTACCTCCCTGATCCAGATCTCATCCCACTGCGCACCGAGAGCATCGTCGCCCGCATGAGGCCGCAGGTGCCGGAACTGCCGCATGAGAAGCGCGCCCGCTTTGAAAAAGACTATGGCTGCAGCGCCTACGATGCGGGTGTGCTCGCCAGTGAAAAAGAACTCGCCACTTGGTATGAAGCTGCTGTCGGCGCAGATACGAAGGTGCCTGCGAAGAAGATCGCCAACTGGGTCATCAACGACCTGCTCGGCGTGCTCAATGAGCGCAGCCTGAACATCACCGAATGCTCCGTGCAGCCCGCTGGATTGTCTGAACTCGTCGCCTCCATCGAGAGTGGCAAGATCTCCAACAACCAGGCCAAGGAAGTCTTCACCGAGATGTTTGAGTCCGGCAAACCCGCCGCTGAAATCATTAAGGCCAAAGGCTTCGAGCAGGTCAGCGATACCGGTGCGCTTGAGGCCATCGTCGATCAAATCCTGGCTGCCAATCCCGAGAAAGTCGCCGAAGTCAAAGGCGGCAACGAGAAGGCCATGAACTGGTTCACTGGCCAGGCGATGAAAGCCAGCCAAGGCAAAGCCAATCCGAAGATCGTCACCGACATCGTGCGAAAGAAAGTGCTCGGCTAGTGCCAGGCATGAAACGAAATGCCATCGCCATCTGGCTAACGCTCGTGCTTGCTGCGCTGGTTTGGCAGTTTGCACAGCGTGCTGAGAGACCCTTTGACCCTGCCTTTCTTCGCCTGAGTCCGTTGGAGATCGCTCGGCTACCTCTGGCGGTGCGTTTTGATCAACCGATGGGGTCGGAGCATGGATCACTGACGTACAATGCGCAGTCTTTTCGCCTCAATCGCCACCTTGGAGATGACCTCAATGGCATCGGTGGGCAGAATTCTGATCTCGGTGATCCGGTGTATGCGGCGGGTGCAGGGCGGGTCATTTATGCTGGCGTCCCGGGATCAGGTTGGGGAAGGATGATCATCCTCGCGCATCGCGTTCCAGAGCTCGCTGACCCGCTAAAGAACCAAATCATTCAGACGGTGTATGCGCACCTTGATCAGATCTTGGTGAAGCACGGACAACTCGTCTCCCGTGGGGAAAAGATCGGCACTGTCGGCACGGCAGAAGGGCAGTATCTCGCGCATCTGCATTTCGAGGTGCGTGAGGGACCGTATGTGAATCCGAGCGTGGGCTATGCCGATGCTCCACTGAATCGGCTGCCGCCTGAGCGCTTCCTTTTAGAACATCGCGGCGCTGCCAATGAATCGCTCAATCCACCGCCGCGTTGACTTGCCATGCCGCAGGTTTCAGAGCATGGAGAGGCTGTGTCTATTGAATCGAAAACACCGAAGCGCCCGAGTCGTTTTTGGCGGTGGCTGAAAAGGTTGCTACTTGCTGGATTCCTCCTGCTTGTCGGGCTGGCGGTGTTTCATCGACCTCTGATTCTAGCGCTTGTGCGCTGGGCTGGTCCAAAGGGCGCAGCAACTCAGGGACTGCCGCTGACCTGGGAGGTGAATGGCTCGCTCTGGCAGGATCTGGAGATCGCGAATGTGAAGACTGGCGGCGGCGAAACGCACTGGCTGCCGCGCGCAACACTGGGCCGATTGGCGGTCAGCTATGACGCGCGTGCTTCGATGGAGCAGATTGTCAAAGGCGTGACGCTGCATGATCTCGATGCGGATGTGGACCTGCGGCATTTGCCAAAGACGACGGTTACGGTCGAAACAAAAGCGGCACCCTCAAACAAAGCGCCGCCGCTGGTGTGGCCGCGTTTCATCGACCTCAAAAATCTGAATGCGAATGTCATCATGGCTGATGGCAAAAAGATCGTGGTGCATGGACTCACGCTGCAAGGCGGTGAAGGAATGCCCGG
>JBEBGU010000365.1:0-4947 GCA_040081325.1 Prosthecobacter sp. | reverse complement strand
CGTCTTTTCCTTCTCGATGGCATGGCGCTGCTTTACCGCGCGCACTTTGCTTTCATCAAAGCTCCGATCCGCACCAGCGATGGCCTGAACACCTCCGCGCTGTATGGCTTTGCCAATACGCTTTTGGACATCATGAAAAGCCAGCAGCCGACGCATCTGGCCGTGGTGCTGGACACTTCGGCTCCGACGCCGAGACATGAGATCTTCCCGGAATACAAAGCGCAGCGCGAGGAGATGCCGGAGGACATCGCCAGTGCGATCCCGCAGATTCACAGGCTCTGCGCAGCGATGCAGATCCCGCTGCTGACGCGCGACGGTTACGAGGCGGATGACATCATCGGCATCCTGGCGAAGCGCTCAGAAGGCAAGGATTTTGAAACCTTCATGGTCACGCCGGACAAGGACTTCGGGCAGCTCGTGTCGGAGTCGGTGAAGATCTACAAACCAGGCCGTCAGGGCAATGAGGTGGAGATCCTCGGCGTAAAGGAAGTTTGCGAGCGTTGGGGTATCGAGCGGCCAGAGCAGGTGGTCGATATTCTGGCGCTGATGGGTGACGCGGTGGATAATATCCCTGGCATCCCCGGCTTCGGCGAGAAGACTGCCACAAGCCTGATCCAGCAATACGGGAGCGTGGAAAATCTGATCGCCAATGCTGCGCAGCTCAAAGGCAAGCAGAAGGAAAAGGTGGAGCAGAATGTGGACAAGGCACTGCTTTCCAAACAGCTTGCCACCATCATGCATGACGCGCCGTTGGAAGTGGTGCTGGAGGATCTGGCGGTCAAAGGACACGACGACGAGGCCCTCAAAGCGCTGTTCACCGAGTTTGAATTCAACTCACTTGGTCGCCGTGTGTTTGGCGACGAGTTCAAAGCTGGCCGTGGCCGCCAATTCAGCAAAGAAAGCAGCAAGCCCGAGGGCACAGCTTCATCTCCCGGCGATCTCTTTTCGATGGAAGAGACCGCGCAGCAGGTGTCGCACAATCTCAAGACCATCGCGGACACCGCGCACAGCTATCATCTCGTTCAAACCAGCGAGGAACGCGCAAAGCTGATCGCAGCGCTGAAGCAGCAGCCGCGCTTCTGTTTCGATTTGGAAACGACCTCGCTTGATCCGCGCGACACACAGATTGTCGGTATCGCTTTCTCATGGCAGGCGCATGAAGGTTACTTCGCCTTCTTCCCTCGTGACAAGGCAGAGGCAAAGAAGGTGCTGGAGGAGTTTCGTGAGGTGCTGACACAGGCTGGCATCGAGAAGATCGGCCACAATTTGAAGTTCGATCTCAGCGTGCTGCTGGCCCATGGCGTCGAGGTCGCAGGACCGTTCTTCGACACGATGCTGGCGCATTCTTTGATCGAGCCAGATCAGCGGCATGGCATGGATTTCCTTTCGGAGTCGATGCTCGGCTACACACCAGTGCCGATCACGGCGCTGATTGGCACAGAGAAAAATGATCTCTTCAGCCAGACCACCATGGCTGATGTGGCGGCGACTGATCCACAGAAGATCACCGACTATGCCGCCGAGGATGCCGACGTGACTTGGCAGCTCGCTGAAAAGATGCGCCCGCTGCTGACAGCATTTGGCGCTGATCGTGTGTTTCATGAGATCGAATGCCCGCTGCTGCCCGTGCTCACCAGCATGGAAAACGATGGCGTGAAGATCGACGTACAGGCGCTGCGTGAGTTCGGTCTGGAACTGGAGAAGCGCGCGAACATCCTTCACAAGCAGATCCATGATGCAGCCGGAATGCCCTTCAACCTGAACAGCCCGAAGCAGCTCGGCGAGGTGCTCTTTGAGAAGCTGAAGCTGATGGAGAAGCCAAAGAAGACGGCAACGGGACAGTATCAGACCAATGAGCAGGTCCTACAGTCGCTCATGGGCACGCATCCGATCATCTCGGACATCCTTGATTATCGCGAGGTGACGAAGCTGAAGAACACCTATGTCGATGCGCTGCCAGAGACAGTCTCGCGCGTCACGGGTCGCATTCACACGACTTTCCATCAGCTCATGGCTGCCACAGGGCGCATGGCTTCGAGCAATCCGAACCTGCAAAACATCCCCATTCGCTCCGACTCAGGGAAAGAGATCCGCAAGGCCTTCGTGTCAGGTCAGGAAGGCTGGGTGCTGCTCAGCGCCGATTACAGCCAGGTGGAACTGCGCGTCATGGCGGCCATCAGCGAAGATCTGGCGATGATCGAAGCCTTCCAAAACGGGCTGGACATTCATCAAGCCACCGCCGCGCGTGTTTATGGTGTCCCACTCGATGGCGTACTGCCAGAGATGCGGCGCACGGCAAAGATGGTGAACTTTGGCATCATCTATGGCATCAGCGCTTTTGGTTTGTCGCAAAGGCTCGGCATCCCACGAGGCGAGGCGGCGACGATCATCGAAAACTACTTCAAGCAGTTCCCCGGCGTGCAGCGCTACATGGAGCAGATCGTAGCCGATGCGAAGAAGCACGGCTATGTCGAGACCATCACAGGCCGCCGCCGCTACATTCGGGACATCGGCAGCAGCAATGCCACCATCCGTGGCGGAGCCGAGCGCATGGCGATGAATACGCCCATCCAAGGCACCGCCGCCGACATGATCAAGCTGGCGATGATCAACGTGGCGAACGCGCTGCGGAAGGCAGGACTGAAGACACGCATGTTGCTGCAAGTGCATGATGAACTGCTCTTTGAAGTGCCCGAAGCCGAGGTGGAGCAGGCCAGGACGATCATTCTCGAAGAGATGCGCAACGCATTGCCACTGGGCGATGTGCCGGTTGAAGTTGAGGCGGGCACAGGAACCAACTGGCTGGAGGCACACTGAGATGAACGCGATACTCATTCATAGTGATTGCCGCACTCAACTTCTGAGTGGTGAGATACCGTCTGATCTCACGACCATCGCTGTCCTGACTCAGGCGGCGACTTCGGCTTTGGATGAAATCAGCACGCGCTCCAGCAAGGGCTGGCTGACCGAGATGCATCTGCGAAATGAGCTGGGCTGCACCACGCTGTTTCGCATCAGTCCTGAGACCTGGTTGCGGGTGGAGCATGAGGTGAGTGATTCGATTGATCAGGTGCGTGAATGGGCGCGGCAGTTAGTTCAGCCGAGCACGCCAGAGGAGAGTGCTCCTGTTCCCTCAAACCGTGTCACGAGTCTTGCAGATGCTTTGAATATGGGAATGCCCTGAGGGCGTTTCCGCGTGAGCGCCTTCCTTGAAACCGCTTAAAAGCGGTGCTCCGAACGGCTTGCATACGGTCACTTGATCGTGATGCCGAGATTCGCGGCGGTGATCACGGGCACTGGATTGCGGAGGAAGTCCTCGTCATCGAAGTGCCACCATTCGGCCTGAAGCGGTATCAGCCCGGCATCAAGCATCGCTTTGTGTAAGATTCCTAGATTACGCTGAATCACAGGATCACTCGGCTTAGTCGTGCTGGCGGCTTTTCCCAAATCTTCATCAAAGTAGGTCGGCAGGCGTTGCTCGTTTCCCGCTAAATCGACGAGTGTCGCATCCAGTGAAATTCCGCCGCAGTGGCGCGACCAGCCGGAGTGAGGATCCATGAACATGCCTGTGCGTCCGCCATGCGCGTAGAGCACTTGCTGAGCCTCTGGCGGACGCCACGCATCCCAGACACGCAGGCCGTAGCCTTGCAGTCGGAGCGCGGCCTGAGCTTGCTTCAATCTCGCGACGGTGGAGGTGCGCAGCAGGCACGGCATGTTGCGTGGATAGATGGGACGGCCCGCGACATTCCGACTCGTGGCATAGCGCAGATCGACGGCGATGTCTGGCACTGCCGCACGCACATCGGCAAGTCCGTAAGATCTAGCTCGCTGCGCCGCGCGGCTCGGCACGATGGCGCTTCGGCGCTCTAGGTCAGCCGTGCTGCATGACACCAAGCCGAAGGCAGATAGAAGTAGGGCAAAGCGCAGCAAAAGTAACATGCTGCTTTTTTTGCTTCCTTTGACTGCGATGGCAAGGCAAGTTTCACTCTTCACGCATGTCACGCTACGAACTCCTCAACGGCCTCCTTCACTTCTTGTTCTTTTTCATGGGCGCAGGCATCGGCTCCTTTTTGAATGTGGTCATCTACCGCCTGCCTCGTGGCATTTCGGTGAATCAGCCGCGCCGCTCCTTTTGCCCTTCGTGTAAAAATCAGATCCCCATGTGGCTGAACATTCCGCTGGTGAGCTGGGTGCTGCTGCGTGGCAAGTGCGCCAAGTGCGGAGGTTCAATCTCTCCACGCTACCTCGGTGTTGAGCTGCTCACTGGTCTGCTGTTTTACGCTGTCTTCTGGAAGGTCGGCGGCGACTGGACCACCTTTAAAGAGTGGGGTCCTATGATGCTCTGCCTCTGGCTCTTCGTCAGCCTGCTCGTCGCGGGAACCTTCATCGACATCGAGCATTTTATTTTGCCACATGAGATCACCATCGGCGGCACGGTGGCTGGACTAATCTGTGCTTCGGCTGTGCCTGAACTCGTGGGTGAAGACACGCATCTGTTCGGGTTTCTCATCTCGCTGGCCAGTGCTGCACTCGGACTCGGCGGGCTGTGGCTCGTCGTGGAGTTGGGTAAGCTGGCCTTTGGCCGCAAACGCCACGCCTTTGATAAAGCAGAGCCCTGGAGCGTGACTCAGCCCAATGATGAAGAGCCACCCGTCGTCTCACTTGGCGGGGAAATTTATAGCTGGGCAGATATTTATTCACGTGCCTCAGATCGCATGATCATCACCTGCGGTGAACTGCGTGCCAATGAGCAGACTTGGCAGAATGTCACCGCTGAACTGTGGATGGAAAAACTCAAAGTCCGCACGGGTGATGGCAAGCTAGAGGAGTTTGATTTGGAGCATGTCATCCGACTCGAAGGCACCACGACAGAGGTCGTCATTCCACGCGAGGCGATGGGCTTTGGCGATGTGCTTTTCCTGATGATGATTGGGTCCTATGCAGGCT
>JBEBGU010000364.1:0-4948 GCA_040081325.1 Prosthecobacter sp. | reverse complement strand
CTGTGCGCCGGAGACTTGGAGCATCAAAGACGGCGTGGTTTCCTGCACGGGCAAGCCCACGGGGGCGATGCGGACGGAGAAGCAGTCTGAGAACTTCATCATGGAGGCTGAGTGGCGGCACCTGAGCAGTGGCGGGAACTCGGGGGTCTTCATCTGGGGCACACCGATCAGCTCGCCCGGTGTGCCCTTCCTGCGCGGGATCGAGGTTCAGGTGCTGGACCACGGCTACATGAAAAATGCTGACCCGACCAAGCCTCGCTGGTTCACCACTCACGGTGATGTTTTCCCGATCCATGGCGCGATGATGGAGCCGCATGGTGAGCACAGTGGCTCGCGCAGTTTTCCGAGTGAAGAGCGCAGCAAGCCAAGCCCGGAGTGGAATCACTACCGCATCGAAGCGAACGCGGGTCGTCTAACTCTGGCGGTGAATGGCAAGGTGGTGAGTGGCGGTGATAACTGCAACTACCGCAAAGGCTACTTTGCTCTCGAATCCGAAGGTGCGCCGGTGGAGTTCCGCAATGTGCGCATCAAGGAACTGCCCACGACGAATACGCCTGCTGAGCTGACGGCACCGCTGGATCAGGGCTGGAAGCCGCTCTACACGGGCGTGGATTTCAGGAATTGGAAGCTGCCGACTGAAGGCGGCGAGCGCTGGAAAACGAGCGACTGGTCCATTAAACTGATGAAGGGGGCGGGTGGCTCGCCTCTATGGAGCGAGCAGGAGTTTGGTGACTGCGAAGTGATCTGTGATGTGAATCTGCCGAGGGACGCGGACTTGACCAAGCCTGTCGCTGGACTCTGCGTGCGTGGGCTGAGTCAGCCGCTGGTCATGTTTGGCGCGGGTGGTAAGGCTCCGATCATGCTGGGTGCGGACAAGGTGAAAACTGGGCGCTGGTATCGGATCAAGGCGCTGCTCAAAGGTGGCACCGCGAAGGTCGTGATCACGGAAGCGCAGGAAGCAAATCCGCAGACTTTTGAGGTGACAGTGGAGATGGGTGCAAAGGGCAGCATCGGCTTGGCGGATCTCTCGCAGGCAGCGGGCTATGCAAATGTGTTTGTGCGGGAGTTGTAGGATTCCGCGTGGGCGCTTAGCTTTCTCGACGCTGCGTCATGCCGAATACCGAGTTCCACGAATACGAAGACAATCCACAAGCTCGCGCTGAGCTGTTGGACTTTCTTCAGCATACGGGTGAGCTGCCGGCAGGGCAGGGGACTTGGGTCAAGCGGCTGGCTCATTGGTGGGATGAGAATCCGTTTGCGACATGGCACCCGTATCGCGGTCGCATCTTGCGCGTGGATGGCCGAGTGATCGGCTTCGGCGGCACGATCCCGGCGGGCTATGCGCTGGCTGGGCAGCAGGTTCCGGTGCTACTGGCATCCACCTTGCGCGTCGATCCTGCGTTTCCGAAAGCGGGTCTGCCGATGCTGCTAAAGATGCGCAAGCTAAGTGCTGAGGTGCCCATTTTTCACACCACACCGATTCCGAAATTGCAGCACGCTTTGGAGAAGATGGAGGCTGTCTGTGAGAAGCTCGTGCGGCGGCGCTTTTACCCCATGGGGAATTTTGCTCGACTGCTGGGAGCACGCAAACAATGGCCCACGCTGGATGCGGCGATGACGCTGATCACAAGAGTGGATGAAGCACGCGCGGTGCTGCGTCCCTGGCGCTCGGTGGATCGGCTGGAGAAGTGGACTTCGATCGAATCACTGAACTGGTATCTCACCACGCCCACACGGCAGCAGCGCTTCCTCGGCGCGGTGGATGCTCAGGGCGTGCTGCATTCCTTTCTCATTCTATCGCCACGCTCGATCCGTGGCATCCAGGCCTGGGACATCGTGGAGTCATTCACCACTCGTGATACGGCGGAGGAAATCCACGCCTTGGCTGGTGCTCTGATTCGTGATCCTTCGCTACTGCCAGGTAGCGGTCCTCTGCTCACCGTGGCGGCTTTCCCCTCCGATTTGACTTGGGACAAGACGCCGAGTCTGATGGCGCGTGAGCAGCAAGTTTGTCACTATTTCATGATGCCTAACCACCTGCGTGGTTCGCCAAAGTTAACGATGATGGCTGAGGGCGATCTCGTTCTGTAGTGCTCACGCTGATTGCCGGGACTCATTCAGCGCGCGGGCTTGCTCGACCCATTTTTCGCGGGCGATGCGGTCTTTGAAAGCAAGACGGCTGGAGAACTCGCGAACGTGATTTTCCTCCCACGAAGCGATCTGCCGATAGGTGTGGATACCTAGTTCATGCAGGCGCTTTTCCAGCACGCTTGCGATGCCTTTGATCTTTGTGAGATCATCCGCATCTGGCGGCGCCTGACGATAAAGCAGGCCCAGTGCTGGATCGACCTCTGGGCTGATGACGGGGATCTCTGGCAGCAGTGTCAGTGCGGGCACGGCGGTAAGTGGTGCAGTGGCTGTGCCCTTAATGATCGACGTGAGTGCCGAGGCACTTGGTGGGGCAACTTCTGGTGCCTCAACCGGCTCAGCGATCAAGAATCCAAACGGTTCCAGATCAGCCGTTTCATCAGCCGTGTTTGTGATGATTGGCAGTGGCAACGTGGTCGCTGGCGCTTCTTTTTTTGGCTTGGCTTTGATCGTGGGTTTGTTTGCCACGGGCGGTTCAGGCTTGGCTACTGCTGGCGCTTTGATCTCAGCCTCCGGCGCGGACAGAGCCGCTAGCGCTGGGTACTCAAATTTCCGCTCGGGGAAGATCTCACTCACGCTCGGCAGTACTTCCGTGAGCAAATGCGAAACGGGTGGCAAATGTCCGGTGGTGGGCCTCATGACTTGCTCCGCCAGCTTGCGTTTCAAAGTGGCGACTTCTTGGCGCTGGGCTTCATTTTCAGCCTGGAGCGCTCTTGTCTGCACTTTATAGCGGCCCCAGATCGTGGCACCAAACCAAAGGCCGAGGATGAAAAATAGCGTGCCTAAAACAAGCACGAAGACGCCACCATGAACCAGAAAGTAAATCAGGGGTTCGGATTGCAGGGCAGGAAACTCGATCTTCATAGGCTTGGCTTATTGGATGAGGATCTCGACACTGCGCGGCTGCGGCGGCGCATATTTATCACCGACCGGCACGGGGTCAAACGCCATGGCGCGAATCTCTGTGGCGGGCGCTCCCTGCTCGATGAGAAACGATACCACCTGCTCCGCACGGCGCTGAGCGAGCTGCGCTTCCGCTCGCATGTCTCCGCCTGATTCAGGATGCCCGCCGACGACAAGTCTCAGGGCCGGACCAGCAGCGAGCAGGGCTGGAATCAGGCCGGTCAAATGGGTCCGCTCTTCAGATGAAAGCGAGGTGCTGCCGAGGCCAAAGCCGATGTACTCGCCGCTGATCAGATCACGCACGCTTTGCAGCACATCTTCAGGCAGGGCGGTCTCGATCCGACGCCCAGGAAAGTGGTAGATGGAGGGGTGAAGTGTGAGCTCCATTTCCACTCGTGTGCCCTTGGTGACGGCGCGCAGTTTATCCAGCCATGCACTCTCCAGCGTGCGTGTCGTGTCGGCTTTGAGGTGTGGGTTTTCTCCTGGTCGTATGCTGAACTCTCCAGGCGATGGCGTGGTGTAAAAGATAGTTAGGAAGGGCACGATGACCTCTCCCGCCACAAAAGGCGCAGGCAGTACATGGGCGCTGACGCGGAGTTTTGACACATCCACACCCAGGCCGTGCATGGGCTGACTGAGTGCCGCCTGCACGGCCTCTTTGAGCTCCTGAGTCGGCAACATGCCCGTGGCGATCAGCTTGCCGTCACGACGCACGATCTCCAGTGCCGCAGGCACATGCAGCGCGCTGATGATGGGCTTCAGCATCACGCTATCCTCACTCAGCGGCAGCTTCTCGCCCTCAGGCCAGCGGACGAGAGGTGAGGTTTTTAAATCATCCGCTACGACTTTCAAATCTGGGCGCACTTTCAGTAGTAAGCCGCGCAGTGAATCAGTGGTGTCCTGATCTGGCAGCCAGCCGTCCAGCGTCAGCGTGTCATCTGCCAGCCGAGCGCGGACACGGGCCAGGATGCTGAGCTGATTGCTCACCAATCTCAGCGGTCCCAGTGCGGCCAGTTCGCTCGTGGCTCTCTTTAAAGAAGCCACATCTGGCGCATCACCCGTCACGCTGAGATCCAGATAGCGCACATCCACCGTGCCACCACGCACGCCATGGGTTTTCAGGATCTCCGTCGCTTGCTGCACTAGCCGGGACTGATGATTTTGCGTGTAGTCCCACAGGTGCGCGATCATCATCACGGGCAGCAGCACGAGTGTGATGAGGATGACAGAAAAGCGCATGGTTTCAGGATCAGCAGAGAGTGGGATCGGGCATTGACACACCGGAGGGGAAACGGATACTCCGCGCCCCTGTAACGAGCGCTATGTACCGCCAGCTTGCAGGGCAGAATCAAGCAGTATTACCCTTCACAAAACCTAAGCATCTCATGTCAGTCACCATCGCCGGAACCGTCGCCCTGGACAATGTCAAAACCACCAAGGACTCCCAGGAGAACCTGCTCGGTGGCTCCGCCTCGTATGCCGCACTTGCTGCCAGTATTTTCACTCAGCCGATCCATCTCGTCGGCATCATCGGGCACGACTTTCCAGAGGCACACCTGAGCCTGCTCGGCAGCAAAGGTATCACGCTTGATGGCTTGGAGCGTAGCACGGGCGCGTCCTTTACCTGGAGTGGCGAATACCATGAAGACATGAACAACCGCACCACGCACGCGGTCGGCATCAACGTCCTCGAAACCTGGCTGCCCAAGCTCAACGCCACCGCTGCCGCCGCTAAGATCGCCGTGCTGGCAAACATGAGCCCGGACAATCAGATGCAGACGCTGGAGCAGTTCACCGACGCTGATTTCGTCATCGCAGACACCATGGATCTCTGGATCAGCATCGCCAACGAGCGCCTGCACGACGTCATGAAAAAGATCGACCTGCTCGTCATCAA
>JBEBGU010000363.1:0-4978 GCA_040081325.1 Prosthecobacter sp. | reverse complement strand
CGGCGCGTAGAGCAACTTCTGGCAGTCGCCTTCGTGGTCAAACTTGCCGAGGATTTCAAAGGATTGAGTCATCTGTGTTCATGGTCCTAGCGAGAAAGCCGCTGCCTGCAATGGCGGATTGAAAGCAAGGTCGCAGGTGAATGCAGGCGGCAGGTGATCAGGCGGAAATCAGAACGAACCGCATCTGCAACTTTTCAAACAAGGTCGGGTTGGAGTGCAGGAATCCCTGACTGCCATGAATCCATCCACCCTCAATCGCCGTGAGTTTTTAAAGACGACCAGCAATGCCTTTGGCTACCTCGCCTTTGCCGCGCTGGCTCAGCAGCAGGCCTTGCGTGCCGAGTCGTCCTTGATCGCGAAGAATCCGCATTTTGCCGCTCGCGCAAAGCATGTGATTTTCCTCTGCATGCAGGGCGCTCCGTCCCATGTCGATCTGCTGGATTATAAGCCGAAGCTCATGGCTGACAGCGGTAAGAATGCTCCATCCGTGGCTGGTCGCTATGGGCAGGCGAAGCTGATGAAGTCGCCATGGAAGTTCAGTCAGCATGGCAAAAGTGGCATGTGGATCTCCGAGCTGCTGCCAAACCTCGCCAAGCACGCCGACGAACTTTGCGTGATCAACTCGATGGCGACTGACCTGCCCGCGCATCCGCAGGCTTTCACGCAGCTTCACACAGGGACTACACAGTTTGTTCGGCCATCGCTGGGTTCCTGGGCGATGTATGGATTGGGCACGTTGAATGAAAACCTGCCCGGCTTCATCACCATCAATCCTCCCGGCAATGCCACGCGCAGTTACGGCAGCGCTTTCCTGCCTGCCATTTATCAGGGCACGAAGATCGGTGGCAACGGACTGCCCAGTGGTGGCGCAGGCTTCGCCCGTCGCAATGGCGGCGGCATGGAGCAGGCCAGCATCGCCAACATCAAAAACAGCCGCTACACCACCGAAGCTCAGCGCACGCAGCTCGATCTCGTGCAGTCGCTGAACAAATCACGCATGGCCCAGGACGGTGGCGTGAGCCCGGAAGTAGAAGGTGTCATTGAGTCTTACGAGCTGGCTTTTCGAATGCAGGCCGAGGTGCCAAAGGTGCTCGATCTCACCAAAGAATCTACCGCCACCAAAGCGCTCTACGGCATCGACGACGGCGAGACAGACACCTTTGGCAAACAGTGCCTCATGGCCCGCAAACTCGTGGAGGCCGGTGTGCGCTTCATTGAGATCACTCATGGCAATTGGGACCAGCATTTCAATCTCAAGGCCACGCTCGAACGCAACACCAACGCCATCGACAAGCCCATCGCTGGCTTGCTGGCCGATCTCAAAGCACGCGGCCTGCTCAAAGACACGCTCGTCATCTGGGGCGGCGAATTTGGCCGCACGCCGCACAGCCAGGGTGATGATGGTCGCGACCATAACAACAAGGGTTTCACCATGTGGATGGCTGGCGGCGGCGTGAAAGGCGGCATGAACTACGGCAAGACCGACGACTACGGCTACGAGGCCGTGGAAAACAAAATGCACATTCACGACTGGCACGCGACCGTTCTGCACCTGCTAGGACTCGACCACGAAAAGCTCACCTATCGCTACGCCGGCCGCGACTTCCGCCTCACCGATGTCTATGGTGCCGTGGCGAAGGAGATCATGGCGTAATGCGTGCTTGCAGTCTAGCAGGCGAAATCTTGACATCATCTAGCCTGCTCCACTGCGGTCGGCAGCAGAAGCCGCCTGGCCCGCGTGGCGACATCTTGATTAGAGAAGGGTCACAGGCCATGACAAACCGACATACTTATCCCAACCACGGGAAAGCATCTCAGGATCAAACCACCGCCCGCCGTGCTGCCGAGTTGCAGCGTCACGGCCAGCGCCGTCTTGCCCGTGCGCTTGATCTCCCCGCTGAAGCCGCCACTTGCCAGCTATAAAGCCGCAGCAGCTGCGATGTGACCAGCGAAGGTTGTCACGAAGGAGGCGAGGTTTGTCATGTCGTCAAAGCTGGTAAATGCACCCGTTTTGATGGCCGTGCGTGGAGCGGCAATCGGCGTGGCGGTGGTGTAGAGTTGCTCCTGCACAAGCCTTTGGCAGAGGATGTGATAACGCTCGATGTAGGAGGCGTCTTTAAAGGCGGGGGATACGGGGAAATGGGGCGCGGTGTCCTTCACGGGTCTGCGCGAGCCTTCGGCATCTTCAACGATGCATGAGCCAGCCTAGGAAAGGTCGCTGGACAGAACCAAATGCACCCTCGCGGTGAGCTGTCCAGAAATCATGCGCAGTGCCGATGGCTTCTTCGGTGCGGTTGTTGAAGTTGTTGCCGAACGAAGGGCCGACCTGGGATTTGAACTCCAGCGCGGCGATCAGCCGTCCGCGATCCATGACGATCATGTCCCAGAGCTTGGTTGGGCGAAAATAGCCCGGAAGCGTCAGCACTTTGCGCTCGAGATGGATCTCGGCTGAGGTAAGGCCGTTGGCGCGGACGAGGTCAGTGACCAAGGCGATGAAGCCGTCCATGTTTTTGCCGCCCGTCACTGCGGAGCGCTCACCCTGATCGGCTCGGCCTGCGGAGATTTGCTTTGCTGACGCGGCGCTGCGGCCTTTCCAGAAGGCTTTGATGGCAGATCGGGTCTTGGTTTGATAGTCGGCGAGGTCGAGTGGCATTTAGGCGAGGGGTGTGAGGTGCTGCTGCTCGTCTTCAGTGATGCCGTAGATCTGGCATGTCATGCTGAGGATGGCAGAGCGGTCCTGTTTGGCAGATGCGGCGCTCAACTGGGCCTGATCTGAGGCGGTCAGGCTGGACCAAAGAGGCAGCCGAATGCGGCGCAGATACTGGGCCTGGAACCGGAGGGCTCCACCATGCATTTTCGTCGAGTAAGCTCTGACGAAAAGATGCGCTAGACCCGCCATGAGCACGGCTTGCAAAGCTTGCAGTGGCCAGTCCTTGGACAGGATGAAATAGAGATTGTGATGCGGGTAGAGCTGCCCGTTCTCCAGGGAGATGTGCGCCTCGCCTTTGATGTCGGGAATGAGCAGCTTCGGACTGGTCGCTAGTGTGGGCGTGATGCGGTCAATCGTGCGATACCAAGCCTGACTGTTTTTTTGAGCGCAGTGCCTAGCCTTCAAAAGCTCGGCGTTTTTCTCCAAGTAAGCTGCTAAGCGAGGATAGCGGGCCAAGTCTGCCAGAGTGCCATCCGCTTCGAAGGGATTCACCACGCCCATGCCACGCCATGTCACACTGCCAGCGCAGAGATCACGAGTGGTGACGAGAGGTAGCTTGCGTTCGTCTTCCACGTCGAGCTCATCGAAGGGACCGATGAAGACTTTGTCCGCACCTGTCGCCACTCCGATCCCGACAGAACATCCGGCCTCTGCCAGTGTTGGGAAGCTGCTTTCCAATCTCCGCACGAGAGCTAGCGAAGGCTGTGCATCTGCCTCCAGTAGCCATGGGGCACTTCCTTTGGGCACTCTCGGCATCTCGATCACGGTGCCATTGAACTGAGCTGGCGAACCGGTAATCTGTCGGCGCAGTCGGGCCAGCTTTTCCGTGGAGACTTCTGGGCGATGCGCCAGCCGCATGGTGCCATGCTGCCCTCGCTGAATGATGGTGATGGCCGGGTAGGCGATGACTTCACTCTGAAAAGCCGCCGTGCCCACCATATCAACGTAATATCTCAGGCTGTAATCCTGGGCGATCATCTCACGCAGTGGACCGCCGTACTTGTTTTTCATCCAGCGGTCAGAGCAAATAAAGCCCAGTGTTCCGTCATGGCTGAGCAGCGTCAGTGAGCGCTCGATGAAGGGCACATACAAGTCAGCCCGATCATACAAGGAAGCGTAGCGACGGCGATACTCTGCGAGCAGCAGTGCAGGGATCATCTCCTGCCGGATGTAGGGCGGATTGCCAACGATGAAGTCGAACCGGAAATCAATGGGCTCGATCAAGAAGTCCCCATTCACCAGCCAGGCATCGGCAAGCATTGTTGCCTCTCCATGAGTGAAGCCAAAGCGTTGCGCGAGTGCGATGACCTTCTCTTTTGTCTCGGCGAAAGCCTGACGATGGAGTTCGACTGCACGCACGGCACCCAACAGCCCCTGAGCTGTTTTTCCAGCACTCTTGGCGACGATGAAAAGCCGCTCCAAAGCAGGCAACAGAAAGTCGCCGGACCCGAACGACGGCTCGAGGAGTCGGAACTCATGCAGATGCTTCGCCGTTGAGTAGCCCGCTAAATCGAGGATGAAGTCCACGACTTCTGACCGGGTGTAGATCGCGCCTCGCTCTGCATCGCTCGTGTCCTTCATCCTCTCCACCTCGGCCCCAAGAAAAACCTGGGGTGAGAAGAGTTCGGACAAATTCAATTCATGGTCAGACAACCTAAACATGGGGCGGTGGAGTCTGCACATATGCGCTTCACTGCGGCTATGACAACACATCCTTCAGCCTATCCGACAGAAGAGTGGAGACGTCGGGGTCGGTTTACAAGATGGGGGTTGCCGTGCTGCCGATGAAGGTGGGCGAGGCGAGCAGGGCCTTCGGGGCGGAGCTGCTAAGGCCAATCTTCGGAAGTGGCCGCTTTTGGAGCTGTGCCACGGCCTGTTTTTTTTGTCGGCAGTCGAAAGGCAAGTTCCAACCAAATTTGGCTTTGTCACCGGCTTGCCTCTATCACGGAAGGCGCAGGATGATCACCTTTCTGATCTTGCCTGCTGTATTCCAGGTGGCGAAACCGAAGGGGAGGCAGCGGTCGATGTCGCCGTGGCGCAGGGTGACTTTTTTACCTTTGATGCTGGCATTCACCACTGGCAGATCATTGATCCAAGCGCGGAGGTCGTCGGGCCGGACTTCGATGCGGATGCGATACCAGCGGTTGTTTTCAAAAGCTTGCTCGGAGCGTGTTTGGTTCTCGCTCGCGTCGAGGAACTCGATGCTGGAGATGCCAGTCACGGCGCCACCCCAGCCGCCGATGACAAAGGTGGCATGTGACTGATGGC
>JBEBGU010000018.1:0-18277 GCA_040081325.1 Prosthecobacter sp. | reverse complement strand
CCTCCAACTCCTTGCGCACACGGTCCTTTTGCGCCGTCAGGTTCTTCGCCTCCACGCGCTGGATCTCCTGTTGCGTGAGCAGCCCTTCAAACTCCGCCATCTTCGCATGGAACACCAGGTCACTGGGCGTGGGCGTCTCGAACCACGGGTTGCCCGTCATTGCCTGATCGATGCTCTCGCTAAAGGCCGCCAGCTCCGGGTCATTGCGCGAACTCAGCAGCAGCTTCACCTTCGCCGTGCCAGCGGTCGGCGTCACCGGATCGACAAAGTATCGTGCGCCCTGGTCAAATCGGGTACCGTCCCCGTATCGCACAGGGGGAGCACTCGCCGCCGCCATCGCAGCAGCCGTAGAAGCATAGACCGCCGAAGCCCGGCGCTGCGAGCGCGTCATCGGCACCGACGCCGCCACGGCTGCCGCCGCCAGGGCCTCACGGCTGCCGTTGCCCGTGCGCTGGCCGTTGCCGCTGCCGGGGTTGCCCGCCGCCTTGGACTTCGCCCCCGACTTGTCCTTGGTCCCCGCGATGTCCTGCGGCGCTGCGCGGCCCTCCGTGGGTGTGGCACTTCCATCGTTACGCTTAGCGGCATCCTTGATCTGATCTGATGATTTCATAGCATGTGACTTGTCTTGGTTATTGCCCTTTTGGGATTTGATTTCCCCAAGAACCCTCTTGGGAATGAGTAAACTCACCATAACTACCATATCGAGTCAACGCAATTCTTCTAAAGCGTGCTGCCTACTGGTTGCCGCGTCTGTGGGCCTATGACACAAATGTTCCACTACGACCAGGCGGTAAGCCACCCAGCCCATGCCCCCGAGCCGCCCTCAGAACCACGCCAGACACCGTGCGGAATCGGCCCCCGCATCCGCTATTGCATAAGCCTATGAATCGCCGCACGACTAGGCCTCGCAGCCCGTTGCAAGGTGCCCTGGCGGGCGGCAATACTGGAGCCAGAAATGAGGCGATTTTCAAATACGTCGAGACGGAATCCTTTGAGAGCACCTTCCAGGGCCTGTTCTCCGAGATCGACCTGAGTTCCCCCAAGCTGGGCAAGAAGTATGAGGACCGGAACGCCAAGCTCTGCACCATCATCCAGAAGATCGCCGAAGGGCTGGCGGAGTTCTCCACAGACATCGACGC
This sequence comes from Prosthecobacter sp., assembly GCA_040081325.1. Taxonomy (GTDB): domain Bacteria; phylum Verrucomicrobiota; class Verrucomicrobiia; order Verrucomicrobiales; family Verrucomicrobiaceae; genus Prosthecobacter. The sequence continues at coordinate 17,138 of JBEBGU010000018.1, read as the reverse complement.
GCTGGGCGATGCCTATGAATACCTGATCGGCCAGTTTGCCGCCGGGTCCGGCAAGAAGGCGGGCGAGTTTTACACCCCGCAGCAGATTTCCGACATCCTCTCTGCCATCGTGACGCTGGACAGCCAGGAACCGAAGACCGGCACCAAGAAGAGGCTGGAGAGCGTGATGGATTTCGCCTGCGGCTCTGGCTCGCTGCTTCTCAACGTGCGCAAAAAGGTGAACAAAGCGGGCGGCACCATCGGCAAAATATTCGGCCAGGAGAAGAACATCACCACCTACAACCTGGCCCGCATGAACATGCTGCTGCACGGGGTGAAGGACACGGAGTTCGACATCTTCCACGGCGACACCCTGCTCAACGAGTGGGACATGATGCGGGAGCAGAACCCGGCCAAGAAGCCGAGCTTCGACGCCATCGTGGCCAATCCGCCCTTCAGCTACCGCTGGGAACCCACCGACGCGCTGGCCGACGACGTGCGCTTCAAAAGCCACGGCCTCGCCCCCAAGTCCGCCGCCGACTTCGCCTTCCTGCTGCACGGCTTCCACTACCTCAAAGACGAAGGTGTGATGGCCATCATCTTGCCCCACGGCGTGCTCTTCCGTGGCGGTGCCGAGGAACGCATCCGCACCAAGCTGCTCAAGGACGGCCACATTGACACCGTCATCGGCCTGCCCGCGAACCTCTTCTACTCCACCGGCATCCCGGTCTGCATCCTCGTGCTCAAGAAGTGCAAGAAGCCCGACGACGTGCTCTTCATCAACGCCGCCGAGCACTTCGTGAAAGGCAAACGCCAGAACCAACTGAGCGAGGAGAACATCACGAAGATCATCGACACCTACCAGAACCGCACAGAAGCGCCCCGCTACTCCCGCCGCGTGGAGATGGCGGAGATCGAGAAGAACGACTTCAACCTGAACATCTCCCGCTACATCAGCACGGCGGTGGGGGAGGAGGAGATCGACCTGGAGGCGACGAATGACGATTTGGTGGAGATTGAGGAAGCGGTCCGAAAGGCAGCGGCCAAGCACAATGCGTTCTTGAAGGAGTTGGGGCTGAATCTGCTTCCATGATTAAAAAGAAATCCGAATTTCTAGATCTCCGCCATTTGGATCACCTGATCCCATTAACCCATTTATGAAAGAAAGAACGCTCCCACTCGCTATTCTTCCCCTCCTGCTGGCATCCTGCACCCAGATCTACTGGACTGACCACGGCTATCCAGCGGCCGTTCAACAAATGTCTTTGGACGGGAAGACGACCGTGCCCGTGATCGTGCAGAAGGAGGAGAGTGGATGGCCTCGATCCCCATTCACCCTGGCTTATGACAAGCATTCCAACCGCTTGCTCTGGCAGGATTTGAAGGGGCATGCGATTAAATCTGTGGACCGCGCCACGGGAAAACTCGGTGACTGGGCGGTGGTGCTCGCGCCGAGCGCGATGCCCCTGGACCTCTGCGTCGATCAGAAGTCCCGCACGGTCTATTTCCCGGTGGTTCATTATGCGACTCCGCGAACCTACAGCATCCAGGCCGCCAGCCTCGACACCGGCAAGGTGTGGGTGGTCGTTCCCAAGTCCACCCAAGTCATCTACACCGTTGACTTTGATGCGGGCCGAAACGCGCTCACCTACACCATGGCGAACAGCGCCGCGGACTCGTTCGGAGTTTGGCGGCACAGCCTGACGTCAGGGAAGTCGGAACAAATCGTTCCGGCTCGGGATCAATGCCGCGGCGCTCTGCGGTGTGCGCTCGACTCCTCCGGCAATCGCGTGTTTTGGACTCGCAATGATCGAGACAACAAGCTCGACGGGGTCTGGGCGATGGACCTCACTGAATCGGGCACCCCAAAGCAGATCGTGCAGAGCCCTGGTACCTACCCATTTGAAATCGAATGCCGGCGGACCTGGACTGGCACCAGCCAGCTTTTCTGGGCTGACATCACCCTCGGTGCCATCCTCGCGTCGAAAGCTGATGGTAGCGGTCTCCATACCGTGCTCGATGTCCGAAAAGCCTCCCTGGGCATCTACCCGACGGCGCTCGAGCTGGTGCGGTGAGGTTTGCGCTGCAGGGATGAAAAGTGTCAGGTGATTCCTATGGCAAGATACCCGTTTTTAGACATTTGGGGAGCCAGGACGCGGACGAATGACGAATGGGAAGGAAGGCCGTTTGCGGTGGTTGACGATGGTTGAGGGCTGCGCCGTTGACGGTGGTTTGATTCAGAGTTTGAAAACAACTGTCAACGCTCGCGCAGCGAGCCTCAACGGCGCGCAGCGCCCTTAACAACCGTCAACTCAGGGGTCTGGGATCAGCGTCTCATTAGCGTCTTGTTAGCGGTTAAAACTCCCCGTCAGAGAACCGGAGACGAATGACGAATGACGGTGGTTTGGAAGCGGCAGAAGCTCAGATTTTTGGCACCGCTAACGAGACGCTAACAAAACCAAATAAAGAGGGCTTGGGTGGTAGGTAAGGTGAGTGAGGGGCATTTCCTGCTTGGCCTTTGACTGCGGTGGTGCATTCATGGCGGATTATGGTTTCTCTTCCGCCCGTTCTTAGCATTGCTGGTTCTGACTCGTCCTGCGGGGCAGGAGTGCAGGCGGATCTGAAGGCGATCTCGGCTCTGGGCGGCTATGCACTGAATGCGCTGACGAGTGTGGTTTCGGAGACTCCGGGTAAGGTTTCCATGGTGCGACTGCTGGAGCCGGACTTCATCGCGGATCAGATCCGTGTGTTGTTTGAGGCCTTCCCGATCCGTGCGGCGAAGACAGGGATGCTGGGGGACTCGGCGCAGGTGGAGGCGGTGGTGCAGGCCTGGCTGACTCATGCGCGTGGCATCCCGCTGGTGGTGGATCCGGTGATGGTGGCGACGGGTGGCGGCAGGCTGCTGGAAGATGATGCGGTGAGCGCGATGAAGACGCTGCTGCCGCTGGCCACACTGATCACGCCAAACATGGATGAGGCGGAGGTGCTCTGGGGCAAGCCGGTGACGACGCGCGAGGCCATGGAGAACTGTGCCTGGGATCTGGCGCAGACTTTTCAAACGAGTGTGCTGCTGAAAGGCGGGCACCTGATCGCGGATGACGCGGCGGATGTGCTGTGCACGGAGGATGGCCTGATGTGGTTCGAGGCGGAGCGCACGCCGAATGTGCAGACACATGGCACGGGCTGCACCTACTCGGCCAGCATCGCCACGGGGCTGGCGAATGGGCTGGAGCTGGTGGAGGCGGTGACGCAGGCCAAGGAGTTTGTCAGTTGCGCCATCGCTCAACATTTTGCCTGGCAAACGGCTGCTGGAGCCGTTCATGCTCTCAACCATCTGCATCAGCGCGCCGAATGAAATACCTCACGCTCATCCTTTGTCTGATCGCCGCTGCTGCTCAGTCGCAGACGGAACTGAAGAAGATCGAGAACATCTCCCAAGCGGCGGTGCAGTCAGCTTTCCAGATCCTGCGCGGTGAATACATCCGCAGCGGTGAACTGACCTTTGATGAGCTGAATCGCTCCGCACTGCAAGGTCTGCTCCAGCGCCTGGATCTGGGAGCTGAGCTGCTGACTAAAGTGGATGCTGAGCGCCCGATCATGGAGAGTGGTGTGCTGTCTGAGATGCTGACGCCAGAGATCGCGTTTCTGCGTCCGCTGGCCTTTGTGGAAAAGGAGACGGCACTGCTCGAAGCCAAGCTGCGTGAGTATCGTGATGCCAAAGTGCCGCAGGTGATCCTGGATCTGCGCAGCGCGGCGCCTGCGGGTGATTTTGCGGTGGCTGCGGCCATGCTGGAGTGTTTTGTGCCAGAGGGTGAGCTACTCTTTAAACTGAAGCAAGTGGGGCGTGATGATGCGCAGCTTTTCATCAGTCACCGTGCCCCGGTGTGGACCGCGCCGCTGCTGGTGCTGGTGGATCAGGAGACGAATAATCTGGGGGAAACCATCGCCGCTGTGCTGCGGCAGCGGAAGCTGGCCGTGCTGATCGGTAGTGCCACGCGCGGAGCGACCGTGGGCTATGAAACTGTGCCGGTGGATGATCGGTGGCTGATGCGTTTTGCCCGCGCTGAGATGCTTCTGAGCGACGACACGTCTTTTTTCAAACAGGGCCTGAAGCCTGACTTCGTGATCAATCTTTCCACCATCAAGAAGCGTGCGTTGTTTGATAATAACGGCAAGCGCCCAGCGATCAAAGACACGCTCTTTGACATCGCACGCCCGCGCTACAATGAAGCCGCTCTGGTGGCGCGGAAGAATCCTGAACTGGAAGACTACATCCGCCGCAGTGCAGGTGAAGTCACCGCAGGCTCTAAGGCACCGCTGCGTGACGAAGTGCTACAGCGTGCGGTGGACATGCTGATGACGCGCCGCCATCTCGATGCCGTGAAGCTCGACTGGAAAGCGGGTCCACGCGATGCCCGACCCACCATCAAGAAAGCCCAGCCTGCGCCATGACTTTAGAGATTCCCGAGACCGTCGATGCCCACGTCATCATCCAAGCGCAGCACAGCCACCGCACCTGGCATGCAGTGCTGCCGAATGGCAAGATCGTGATCGCTTTCATCAATGAAGAAGATCCGCCGATCACTCTGGAAGTGGGAGCTAAAGTGCGAGTGTGCATGACGGTGAGTGATTTCTCGCGGGCACTGATCGTCGTGTGATGCAAGCCGCAGCAGAGTCACGGCGTATCCCTGTGCCATGACCTCACGCCGCTCCTTCCTCACGTCTGCTTTCCAAGCCAGTGCCATCGCTAGCACGGGTTCACTTTTTGCCCAGGCACCTGCTGCTCCGAAGCGACAACTGCGCAAGGCGATCATGGGCGGCACGCTCGGCATCAAAGGCACGCTGATCGAGAAATACACAGCGGCGAAAGCGGCGGGTTATGAAGGCGTGGAGCCGGCTGGTGGCATGAACCAGCAGGAGGTGCTGGATGCGCTGGGTGCGTCTGGTCTAAAAGCGGCCAGTGTGTGCTGCCACACTCATTGGAAACAGACACTCACTCACGACGACGAAAAGATGCGTGAAGAAGGTCTGCAAGGCGTGCTAACGACACTGCGCGATGCTAAGGCTTATGGCACGGACTCCATCCTGGTCGTGCCCGGTGTGTGCAGTGAAGAGGTGCCTTATGACGTGGCCTGGGAGCGCTCGATCACTCAGCTCAAGAAGGCCGTACCGCTAGCGAAGGAACTCGGCGTGAAGATCAGCATCGAGAACGTTTGGAACAATTTTATTCTCAGCCCGCTCGAAGCGGTGCGCTTCCTGGATGAGATCGGTGACCCGATCGTCGGCTGGCATTTCGACATCGGTAACGTGCTGCGTTACGGCTGGCCGCAGCAGTGGATCAAGGTGCTGGGCAAGCGGATCAACCGCATCCATGTGAAGGAGTACAGCACCAAGAAGATGAAGGAAGAAGGCGTGTGGAAGGGCTTCGACTGTGACCTCACGGAAGGCGACAACAACTGGCCCGCGATCATGAAAGCGCTGGATGACGTCGGTTACACCGGCTGGGCAATCAGCGAGCAGCGCGGCGGCATCAACTCGCAAGGACTCCAAAAGCTCACTGAGCGCATGGACAGCATCTTTGCGCTGTGAGTGAGCCGTCGGACTAGAGTTCACCCCACATGGAATCCAGCGCATGACAGGTTGCGTATGAGATTCTAATACTGAGGTATGCATACTAACCGACGAATTCTCATCACTGGAGCCAATGGAACTCTGGGCCAGGCCACCGCGCGCTATTTTCTGGAGCGTGATGCGGCCTGCCACGTTTTTCTCGGAGTCCGAGACAAGCGTGAGCGCGCTGAGGCGCTGGTGGCGGAGTTTGCCGGAAGGGCCTTCCTTTGCCCCCTGGAAATCACGCGTGCTGAGGCCTGGACGGCCGCGCTGACACAGATCGAAGCGCAAAGCGGGCTGATCAATGTGCTGATCAATAACGCGGGCTATCACGATGACGCGCTACTGGCGACGATGTCCCAGTCGCAGTGGTCGGGTGTGCTTGAGGCAAACTTGAGCGCGGTCTTTCTCGGCTGTCAGGCGGTGATGAATCCGATGATGCAACAGCGCTGGGGACGCATCATCAACGTGGCCTCACTCAGCGCCCTGCATTCACCCGCAGGCCAGACAAACTACGCGGCGGCCAAAGCTGGAGTGTTGGGACTGACGCAGAGTTTGGCAAAAGAAACCGCGCGTCTCGGCATCACGGTGAATGCGATTTGCCCCGGTCACATTGAGGGCGCGCTACCAGTAAACTGGACGGAGGAACAGATCAAAGCTGTGAAGCGTGAGACACCGATGCGGCGCTTTGCGAGGCCTGAAGAAATCGCCGCTGTGGTATTCTTCCTTGCCAGCGCAGAGGCGAGCTATATGACTGGCGGGTCCCTGAAACTGGACGGCGCTCTGGTCTGACCGTTTCGGGCTTTCGTTTTCTGCTTTCCACTATCTCAAGAATGAACCTCCGCCAACGTATCAAAGAAGTCATGGCCAGCGAACTGATGCTGGAAATCAGTGTGGATGAAATTGGCGATGAAGCGCTTCTCTTTGGCCCGGATGGCATCGGTCTGGATAGTGTGGATGCACTGCAATTGGTGGTCGCCATCGAGAAGCATTTTAAACTGAAGATCAGTGACCAATCCAAAGCGCGTGAGATTCTCATGAATGTGGATTCGATCGCCAAAGCAATCGAAGAAGCAGGGCTGGCGTAAGGTCCAGAGGACTGCACGAGCATGAAGAAAGCCGTCCTCATCCTGCTGAAGCTGGGCATCACCACGGGTCTGCTTTGGCTGATTTTCCGCGAGCATCATTTCACGGTCGATATTCTGCCGCATCTGCGGGCGATGTTTACGCACTGGGGGTGGACTCTAGCGGGCCTGGCCTGCGTGGGTGTCACCACTTGGCTGAGTGCGGTGCGTTGGCAGATTCTTTTGCTCGGACAGCAACAAAAAGTGACCAGCGGTGAAGTGCTGCGAGTCACCGTGGTGAGCAATTTTTTCAACATCACATCCATCGGTGTGGTGGGTGGTGATGCCTATCGCGTTCTAGCTCTGATGCAGAGGCCTGGTGCGCGCAAACTGCCGCTCATGGTTTCTGTGATGCTCGATCACATGCTGGGAATGGTGGGGCTGGGTCTTTTGTTTCTCTCATGCAGGCTGGTTTTTGTCGATCGACTCGACTCACTGAGTGCTGAGGTGCGCGCCATTTTGAAAGGCTTTGAGATGTTCATGGCAGGATCGATCGTGATGATTTTCATCTCGGCGATTTCATTCACGCCTAGCCTCTATAACTGGGGTGAAAAACAATGGCCAAAGATACTTGGCTTTGCGCCCCTCAAAAACTTCTCAACAGCCTGTGATGCGCTGCGGCGTGACTGGCGCGGTTCCATTCTAGCGACGTTGCTCTCGATCGTGTTGTTTGTGTTTCACTTCCTATCTTTTTACTGCGCCATCTACGCTGTGGGTGGCGTGGCACCATTGCTGGAGGTGCTAGCAGCCATGCCTGTCGTCGATACGGTGGCTGGTTTGCCCATTTCCGTGTCGGGTCTTGGTGTGCGTGAAAAGACTTTTGAAACGCTGATTCATGCACTGACGGACTTGCCCGGAGCCACGGCAGTGTCAGCCTCACTCGTTGGTTGGCTGATGGGTGTGGTCTGGGGTTTATTCGGCGGCCTGCTCTTCATCAGTGGATCTCGTGCAGCGGAGTCTGATCTTGCAGTCGTGGAAGCGGAAACACCATGAAGCCACGCATCGCCATCACACTCGGGGCCTCCTTTCTCGGCTACGCTGCCAATGCTGGATTCCTAGCGCGGCTGCATGAGCTGGGTGTGCGGCCCGTGCGTGTCGGCGGCTCGTCCGCAGGAGCTATCGCGGCGGGTCTGTATGCAGCTGGACTGCCTGCGGATAAGATCCGTGAGGTGGTTCTCTCCTGGGGCTTGCGCCTTTCCTTTGTCAGCGGCACGCCGTGGTTCATGCATTATGTGAGGAATACCTTTTGTTCCTCTTATCCGGCTGTGTTCAAGCCTGATGCGGCGGTGAAGTATCTGGAGTCCATCCTCGGTGATCGGAAGATCGAAGAGCTGCGTGAGCCGACTTTCATGGCTGCGGTCTGTGACCTCGATACTGCCCGCACGCATTTCATGCAGTCCGGCTCACTGGCGCGCACCATGGTCGCGAGCTGCTGTGTGCCCACCATTTTTTCTCCGCTCAAGTTCGCGGACATGAACTGCTTTGATGGCGGCGTCGTGCATGAGGCCCCGTTTGATCCCTGGTTGGAGGATGATGAGATCGACACCATCATCATGCACCGAGTCGCGCACACAGAGCAGAGCTACCCGAGGTTTCTGCCCTTCAATCTTTTTAAACTCACCGCTCAGGCTCATGCCTGTGCCAGTGAACAGCTTCTTCAATATCGCCTGCGCCTCGCCGCGATCTATGGCAAAAAAGTGCTCATCACGCAGACCACGCATGACCGCCCTGCCTTGTTCTCAGGCAATCGGATGCCCGATTTTTATGAAGCTGGTGTGCAGCAGGCGCAGCGGTTCTATGATCAGGAGTTGAAGGCGATCATGGAAGCCTCTGCCTAGCTGCCACAGTCTCCACCATGTCCAGCAATGGCTTGTAGGGATTCGAGTAATCGGGATAGCTCGGATCACGCACCAGTGAGGGAGTGTAGCGCCAATATTTGTACATCCAGAGCCAGCATTCAGGATGCTCGCGGATCGCCTTTTCAAAGTGATCCCAAACACGCTGCGTCAGGATCGTCACATCATCCTCAGGGCCGGGCTGGATGGCCTCAAAGATGCGCACCTCATACCTCCCATCTGGTAGCGGCAGGCAGACTCCGGTCATGATGGAAAGGCCGAGTCGTTTGGCCAGTTCGACATGCAGCGTCGGGACACATGTTTTCAAACCAAAGCAATCAATCGCCGTTGCAGCCTTGCCCGGCGGCATACTCAAATCCGTGAGCAGTCCAGCATGGCCTTGACGCTTCAGCGACTTCATCAGCTTCAGCATCGCATTCCCCTGTGAAATGAATGTGTGCCCCGAGTTCTCTCTGAGTCGTTTGAAGGTTTCCGTGATGGCAGGATTTTTAAAATCTTGAGCCACCACCGTGAACTTGATGCCACGGAATCCCCAAATCAGACTAACAAACTCAAAGTTACCGAAGTGAGGCGTGACCCACACGGCACCCGTGGCACGCGCCTTTGCCTCAGCTTCAGGATCATCCATGCGGATGCTCACATGCTGCTGCCAGTTTTCCGGCGTCAGTGCCGCAGACCAGAAGAGATCAAGAAAGGTGCGGGCGAAGTTTTGATAGGAACCCAGCGTGATGCGGCGCACTTCTTCATTACTCAGTTTACCTTTAAAGGCGGCGCGTAGATTCTGGCGTGCCGTCCGCCGCCCCCGTGAGTCCCCTAAATAAGCTACACGGCCTACGCCACGAGCCAACATCAAGATCACCCAGCGCGGCAGGCGCGGCACAAGCCAAGCAAAGCTGGCGACCAGAGAGGCCTCAAAGAAATATCGGAGCTTTATCACGTTGGCAGTTGGTAGTTGGTAAAAAGTCGTTACGGTGCGCACATGGCAGTGCCCAATTTGACGACCATTCTCAAGCGAATTCTGAAACAGCCAACCGCGCCGTTCCATGAATATCATGTCTGTGCCGAAATCGAATCCTTATTGAAGGATTGTCCGAACGTGAAGCTCAAGCGCGACAAGTTCGGCAACCTCATCGCCACTTACAAGAACGGTAAATCGAAGAGCAAGCCCACTTGGGTACTCGGTGCGCACATGGATCATCCCGCGTTTGTTCGTGCGCCCGGCAGCAAGACCGATTGGCAATTTCTCGGTGGTGTGGCACAGCCCGAAGTCGATGCCGGAGTGAAGGCTGGTAAGCGCAGCAAACCTAAAGGCGACATCGCCACCTGGGACTTTCCAGTGAGCGTCACTGCTGAAAAAATTGAAGCCACCGCTTGTGATGACCTCGTTGGTTGCGCGATCATCGTCGCCATCTTTTGGGAGCTCGCCGCCTTGGATTTCAGCACCACATTCCATGCCACCTTTACTCGTGCAGAAGAAGTCGGCTTCCTCGGTGCGTGGCAGATCGGTCAGAAGTGGCCCTTTGGAAAAGACGCCGTTTTCCTCTCCATCGAAACCAGTCGTCCAGTCAATGGTGCCATCATGGGCGGTGGCCCTTGTGTTCGTGTAGGTGATCGCCTTTCCATCTTTGATAACGAAGGCACCGCCGTCATCATGACCACGGCTAAAGAGCAGGGCATCCGCGTGCAGCGTTGCCTACTCGATGCCGGAGCCTGTGAATCCACCGCCATGCAGGCCTGTGGTCACCGCAGCACCGGAGTCTCCGTGCCTCTCGGCAACTATCACAACATCGACGCGAATAAAAAAATCACTCCTGAGTATGTGATGATGAGTGACGTTCGTGCCCTGATTGATCTGCTCAAGGCCCTCGTCGCCACCAAGCACGACGGCATCGGCGAGCGCACCATTCGCGAGCGTGTCGAAATGCGCATGGAAGAATATGCCCCGCACCTCAAAGCCGGGAATAAGTTCTTCAAGTAGTTTGTGAAGTAGTCCGCTCACTCCGTGTGCGGATCACGACGTGAGCTTTTTCTACTGAGGATTGGCAAATGTGGCATGTCTGCCCATGCTCTGCTCATGACCCGTGAAGCTGCTGCTGAGATCCTGAACCGAATTGCCCTCCTGCTCGAATTGAAGGGGGAGAACCCTTTCAAAACGCGTGCCTACAAGGCTGGGGCAGAGATTGTGGAAAGCTATGCGGGGGACATCATGCAACTCGCGGCGGAGCAGAAGCTGGCTGGGATCAAGGGCATCGGCGAGGCGCTGCGCGACAAGCTGCATGAGATGGCGACGACCGGGAAGCTGGAGTTCTATGAGAAGCTGAAGGCGGAGTTTCCTGAAACGCTGTTTGAGTTGTTCGAGATTTCGGGGCTCGGGCCGAAGAAGATCGCGGCGCTTTACTCTGAATTGAAGGTAGGCTCCATCGCTGACTTGAAGCGTGTCTGTGAAAGCGGTGAGGCGTCGAAAATTAGCGGCTTTGGTGACAAGACTGTGGTGAAGATTTTGGAAAGCATCGCCTTCCGTGAGGAGCACGCTTCGGAGTTTCGCTTGGATCAAGTCTATGCTCTGGCGCAGGACATGCTCGAAGCCCTGCGTGGTCATGGCGATGTCTCACGCGCTGAGGTCTGTGGCAGCTTTCGGCGTGGGAAGGAAGTGGTGCATGATCTCGACTTCCTCGTTTCCACAAAACATCCCGAGCGCGTCATCGGCGACTTTGTGATGCTGCCTGAAGTGGAAAAGGTGATCGCTCAAGGCGGCACCAAAGCGAGTGTGTATGCCAGCAACGGCGTGCAGTGTGATCTGCGCGCGGTGAGCAGCGCGGAGTTTCCTTTTGCACTGAATTATTTTACCGGAAGCAAAGAGCACAACGTGGTGATTCGTCAGCGCGCGCTTGATCAGGGGCTGTCGCTCAATGAGTATGGTTTCACCTCCATAGCGGAAGGCGTCAGCGTTCCGTCTGAAGTTTATGAGGAGCGTGACATCTACCGCACGCTGGGGCTCGACTACATCGAGCCGGAACTGCGTGAAAACTCGGGCGAGATCGAGGCTGCGGGGCATGGTAAGCTGCCGCGACTCGTCGAGCTGGAAAACCTACGCGGTGTCTTCCACAACCACACCACGGCGAGCGACGGTAAGGCGACGCTGCGTGAGATGGCGGAGGCGGCGCGTGAACTGGGTTTGCAATACCTGGGCATCGCCGATCACAGCAAGAGCAGCTTCCAGGCGAACGGACTCTATGAGGATCGGCTGCGTGCGCAGATCGCGGAGATTCGTGCGCTGAATGCGGAGTTCGATGGGCACTTCCACATCTTCGCGGGCAGTGAGGTGGACATTCATAAAGATGGCACGCTCGACTTCGATGACGGGCTGCTCTCGGAGCTGGACTATGTGGTGGCCAGTGTTCACAGCGTCTTCAATTTGCCCGAGGCGGAGATGACGGCGCGCATCATCCGCGCCATCGAGAATCCGTATGTGACCATGCTCGGTCATGTCACGGGTCGGCTGCTCGCTCAGCGTCCGGCGTATGCGGTGAACATCCCGAAGATCATCGACGCCGCGGCGGCGAATGGCACGATCATCGAGCTGAATGCCAGCGCGTGGCGGCTGGACATGGACTGGCGCTGGTGGCGTCTGGCAAAGAAGAAAGGCGTGAAGTGCAGCATCAATCCTGATGCCCACAGCACGCAGGGTTTGCAGGACGTGCTCTTCGGCGTTCGCGCTGCGCGTAAAGGCTGGCTGACACGCGGCGACGTGATCAACTGCCTGCCGCTCGGTGAGGTGGAGAAAGCGCTGCGCGCGAAAGTGGAGCGCTGATCACACCACCACGGCCCAGACTACTTTGAGGTACCGGCTCTCAGGGCAGTTCGACATGACTGGGTGATCTAAGCCTGGACCGGTGCGGTCGAGAATTTGTAGCTTGCGACCCTGACGATGTGCGGTCCCGATGACAAGTTCTTCAAAGTCGTCGGTGCTCAGCAAACCAGAGCAGGAACAGCTAACGAAAAGTCCGCCCCGCTTCACCATCTGAATGGCAAGCGCATTGAGATCGCGATATTTAAAAATGCCTTCATCCATATTGTCGCGATGATGGAGAAACTTCGGCGGATCGAGCACGACGGTGTCCCATAGCTCGCCGTTTTTGATCATCTGGCGCGACCAGGTGAAGGCATCGCCATGTGTCCAGTTGATGCGTGTCTGATTGAGATTCGCGTTCTGCTTGGCCTGAGCGATGGATTTTTCATCGAGATCCACGCCGGTGACATCTTCACAACCTGCGAGCACTTTGGCGGCGAGCGCAAATCCGCCGGTGTAGGTGCAGAGATCGAGCACTCGACCACGGGCGAGCTTGCCGAGCTTCTGGCGGTTGTCCCGCTGATCGCAGAAGAAGCCGGTCTTGTGCCCGTCTTCAAAGTTCACGAGGTAGCGCAGGCCATGCTCACGCACGCGCACGCTTTTTGGCCCTGGCTCGCTGGCCTCTGGCACGTCGCCGATTCTCATGCCTTCCATGAGCCCGATGTCAGGATCGACGCGGATGACCTGAAACTCGGTGCCGAGTTCCGCGTGCAGCATCGGCAGCCAGCGCCGGAGGCGACGCCATGCGCCGAGGGTAGTGACATCAATGGAAAGCGTGTCGGCGTAACGATCGACGATGAGACCGCTCAGGCCGTCCGCATCCGAATGCACCACGCGATAGGCCTCCGTCTCGGCATCGAGTTTGAGCGTGTCTTTGCGCAACTTAATGGCACGCACGAGCAGCGCATCGAGATCGGCTTCACCAAAGGCTGTCTTGCCGTGATGCAGCACGCGCAGTGGCACGCGGGCTTTGGGATTGAGGAAACCTGCACCAAAGGGGAAGCCATCTTTGTCATAGATATTTACTAGATCGCCAGGGCCAGCATCGCTGGAAACTGGGCCGACCATGTTTGGGAAGATGGCCGGGTGAAAAGAGAAATACTTCATCTGCGCCCATGGGCGTGCCCAATCCTCACTGCCTGGAGGTGGTGGTTTTGGAGCGGAGGTTGGGCGGCGATTGAAAGGTGGGCGGGGCATGGATCTGAAGTGGGGCTTAGCAGTTTAGACAGGATTGAGAGAATTTCAGGATTATACAGGATTTTTCATTCGCCTGGAGTCTGGGGCATAAGTTACTCGTTCCGATTGAAGGCACGGTGGGGTGAAAAGGGTGTCGCGCATTACTTCGACAAAACATCTTCTCTCATGCCGTAGGTTCATCCCGCCATGAACCTCTCTCGACATATCACCCTCGCTGCGTTGTTTGTTGCGCCTTGTTTCGGAGCCGAAGCACCGCGCACGCTGAACTTCGCCAACGACATCATGCCCATTCTGACGAAGAGCGGGTGCAACTCGGGCGGTTGTCATGGCAAGGCCAGCGGGCAGAATGGGTTCAAGCTCTCGTTGCTCGGCTTCGAGCCGCAGGAGGACTACGAGCACATCGTGAAGGAGGCTCGTGGACGCCGCATCTTTCCTGCGGCGCCGATGCAGAGCCTGCTGCTGACCAAAGGCACGGCGCAGCTTCCGCATGGCGGCGGCAAGAAGCTCGATCCAAAGTCGGAGGACTATCAGGATCTCGTGCGCTGGATTCGCGAAGGCATGCCCTATGGCAAAGATACCGATCCCAAGATGGTCAGCATCAGCGTCGAGCCCTCCGTGCTGACCATGCCGCTCAATGGCAGCCAGCAGCTCAAAGTCACCGCGCATTACACCGATGGCTCCAAGCGCGATGTCACGAGACGCGCTCTTTATGAGCCGAATGAAAAGGCCATGGCTGAGACGAGCGAGGCGGGAAAAGTCAGCCTCTTCGACCTGCCGGGTGATGTCGCCGTGATGGTCCGCTATCAGGGCAAGGTCAGCACCTTCCGAGCCACGGTGCCGCTCGGTGCGGTCGTCGATAAACTGCCGCCGGTAAAAAACTACATCGACGATCTGGTCATCGCCAAACTCAAGACCATCGGCATGCCGCCTTCGGACATATGCGATGACACGACTTTCCTTCGGCGTGTGACGCTCGACATCACGGGCCGGATGCCGACGCCTGAGGAGATGAAGGATTTCCTCGCTTCCAAGGACGCGAACAAGCGTTCGACCCGCATTGATGCGCTGATCGACAGCCCTGAGTATGCCGAGTATTTCGCCAATAAGTGGAGCGCCCTGCTGCGCAATCAGCGCACGCAGCCGACCTTTGCGCGCGGCAGCTATCTCTTCAATGAATGGATTCGCGACAGCATCGCGGATAACAAGCCTTTCGATCAATTTGCTCGCGAAGTCGTCGCCGCGTCTGGTAGTCTTGATCAGCATCCGCCGGTGGCCTGGTATCGTCAGGTGAAGGAGCCAAAGCAGCAGATGGAAGACGTAGCGCAACTCTTCCTCGGCACGCGGATGCAGTGCGCGCAGTGCCATCATCACCCGTTCGAAAAGTGGAGCCAGCAGGACTACTATGGCTTCGCGGCTTTCTTTGCCAATGTCAGCCGCAAGCCCGCAGCCGCCAAGGATGAGGAGTCCATTTTCAACAAGCGCGGACTCGCCCAGATGACCAATCTGCGCACGAAACAGCCCGTGATGCCGACCAGCCTTGGTGGTGAAGCCTTGAAGCTGCGCCCCGAGCAGGATCCGCGTCTGATGCTGGCCGACTGGATGGGCCGGAAGGACAATCCGTTCTTCGCCCACACGCTGGTGAATCGTTACTGGAAGCACTTCTTCAATCGCGGCCTCGTCGAGCCTGAGGATGACATGCGCGAAACCAATCCGCCGGTAAATCCTGAGCTGCTCAATGCGCTCGCGTCCGACTTTGTGAAGAGCGGCTACGACTTGAAGCACCTCGTCCGCACCATAGCTAACTCATCCACATATCAGCTCAGCGCGCAGCCTAACCAATGGAATGCCAAGGATCGCCAGAGCTTCAGCCGCTACTATCCGAAACGCCTGAATGCCGAGGTGCTCTATGATGCCGTGAACCGCCTGCTCGATGTCGAGAGCAGCTTTGCCGGCCAGGCTCCAGGCACGCGCGCCGTGGCGCTGCCGGACAACAGCTACAATCAGAGCACCTACTTCCTCACCGTCTTTGGCCGCCCTGATTCGTCGAGCGCCTGTGAATGCGAACGCACGCAGGAGGCCAGCCTCGCCCAGAGCCTGCATTTGCTGAATGCCTCTGACATCCAGACCCAGCTTGCCCGCGCCAATGGTCGCGCAGATCGCATGTCGAAAGACACGAGTCCCGATGAAGACAAAATCACAGAGCTTTACCACATCGCCCTCAGTCGTGATCCCTCAGCTCAGGAGTTGCAGCTCTCGCACGCGCATCTTACCAAGAAGACAGCAGGCAAGAAAGACAAGGAAGCTGTGGAAGGCAGAAAGCAGGCCTTTGAGGACATTGTCTGGGCCCTGATGAATACCAAAGAGTTCCTGTTCAATCACTAAAGCGATGCATTCCCTCCGACCGGCGATCTTGCATCGTCATTCCTTGTCCATCGTTGCCTTGCTGGCATTCCAGGTGGGTCACTTGTTTGCTCAGGCCACATTCCCCACGCCTGTGCTCACCTCTTTGTCTCCCCTCGGCGGTAAGCCGGGCAGCACCGTGGAGATCAGTTTCAAAGGGGCTGATCTTGATGGCGCGAAGTCCGTCCTGCTCAGCAGCATTCACGGCGCTTCTCTGGAAGTCCCCATCGTGCAGATCCCCGAGAAGAAGGGTGTGCTTGCGGTGAAACTGCCCGCCGATGCCAAAAGCGATCTCTATGACATTCGCCTTGTGGGTCGATATGGCGTCTCGAATCCACGCGTGTTTCAGATCAGCCCGCTGACCGTCGTTGATTCGCCAGGGACCAACACCAAGTCGGACGCAGCGCTCAAGCTGTCGCTGGGTTCAGCCATTCATGGCGTGTTCAAAGCAGGTGCACCGCACTGGTTCAGCTTCGAGTCCAAGAAGGGGCAGCGGGTGCTGGCCACATTTGCCGGCAGTGATTTCGATTCGCGTGCCTCATTGGTCGGCGCTGTCACCGACGCATCAGGTCGCGAACTCGCACGGCTGCGCGGCGGCCTTCTCGATCTGCGTCTGCCAGCAGACGGCAGCTACAAGCTGCGCGTAAACGATCTCATGTATGGCACTGGCGATGACTTTGGTTATCGCCTCAGCCTGACGGCGGGTGCCGTGGTGTGGGCGGCTTCGAAGGACACGCTTTATGGTTGGAATCTGCAGGGCGGTCAGGTGGTGCCGGGTTTGCGCGTGAACCAAGGCCAGCCTCTCGAACGCCTCAAGGCAGATGCGGCGACCTCAGCGCGGCTCATCGCCGAGAGTCCATCGAGAGCGTTTGCCATCTCATCTGAGAACGAGGCGCCTGAAGCGGCAGCGCCAGCCACCACTCCCGTGCAGATCGGCCAGACCTTTGGAGGATGGTTTCCTGCCAGAGGCGCTCCACGCAGCTTTGATCTGACCTTCAAATCAGGAGACCGTTTCATGATCGAAGTCGTTTCCCAGCAGGCAGGTTTCCCGACTGATCCGACGATGGTCGTAGAACTGGTCAAAAAGGATGCGGCAGGTGCCGAGACACTGACCGCCCAGGC
>JBEBGU010000362.1:0-4982 GCA_040081325.1 Prosthecobacter sp. | reverse complement strand
CTGAGGCGCGCATCTTGTCGGGTCACAAACCTGAGCGACAGGCGTTTCTGCGCCGCGTGTTTTCCGCTGGCAAGCGCGGCACGAAATGGGTCACGCTGAATCCTGATGAGGCCGCTGAGCAATTGGAAGAGCCGCGTGATCGGATCATGAAAGCGCTGACCTGGATGCAGGAGTCTGGCGAGATCGAGCTAAAGCCAAGCCGTGCTAGGCAGCGCTACCGCCTCTGTGATGATGCGGCGCAGCGTGATCCTGGGCCGATCAGCGTGCAGATGCAGCAGCTCTTCACCAAGCGTGAAGCTCGTGATGTGGAGCGCCTGCATCAGGTGCTGGAACTTGCGGGGCATCGTGGCTGTCTCACGCGCTGGCTGCTGCGCTACTTTGGTGAAGAGATGGCTGCGGACTGCGGCACCTGCACGAGTTGCCTGGAACGAGCGAAAGGTGTGACGGATGAAGAGCCGCGCCCGCTCCCGCAGTCCGCCGTGCCTGAGATTACCATGGAAGATGTGGCGGCGATCCGTGCACTGATGGACGAGGGCCACGCCTCGCTTCGCACGCCGAGACAGCTTGCGCGTTTCCTCTGCGGCCTGTCCAGCCCTGCGACTCTGCGGGAGCGCCTGACGCGAAATGAAGCGTATGGAATGCTGGAGAAAGTGCCTTTTGCAGATGTCCTGTCGCAAACGGAAACGATGCGCAGCCGCTGACTAATTTTTGGCGAGCATTGACTCCATGAGAGGCAGGACACTGGAGTAATGGGTGTTTCCACCGGTGCGGCTGAGTTGCTCACTGATGAGATCGGCATCGCTGACCATGTCCGCTGGCAGGAGTTCCTCATGACTGTGGCCTTCGCAAGTGGCGTAGGTGCGGACAAAGGCTGAGGTGCCATCGCGCAGGATCGCGACCTCCAGGCAGGGCGCGATGAGGCGCAGGGATTGCAGCGCGCAGCCCGTGTCATTTTCCAAAAGTGTGACGCTCAGTGATTGCCCGTCGGGTTTGTTAAAGACGAGGCCTGATGATTTGTCATTGAGTATGGCACCCAGTCGCTGGGCGATCCAGCCTGCTAGTAGCAGTGCCGCACAGCGCTGACTTTTGGCGTGAGTAATCTCGATCGTTTCGATCTTGGGCAGATGCTCACGCGCCTTTACGTCCTGAAAGGAATGGGCCAACGCGGTGCGCATAAAGTGACTGCGAGTCCAACTCAAGTCACGCACATCGAAGTCAGCCGTTTCAGCTGACTTTGCCACAGCCAGACTGGCGATCTCACGCTGAGGATTTGCCCAAGTGCTGCTGTCAATGATGAGGGTGTCGATGCGGCTGTAAAAGCGCTCCTCGAAGTTCGAGGTCAACTCACCCTGCCACCAGACGATGAGTGGCAGATCCGAATCGAGATGTGCGAAGACGACATTTTGCACCTGCGCTGCGTCGCCACCTTCGAGAACAAAGGAGATCTGCTCGCTACAGACAATTTGTTTGCCCTGATACGGGCGGCAAAGTGCATTGATCCAGGCACGGGCGCGCTGGGGCCTGACATCGGGCAGACAGGTGATGAGCAAAGCGCGGCAGGCGTGCTCTGCGGTGATCTTGCTGAGGAGGTCGTTGTTTCCAGCGAGCGCACTGACGTCTTCGCTGTAAATGGCGAAGTTGATCAGCGAGGCGCGAGTTTTCGCCACATCACTGTCCCACAATTCCTTGAGTGCGCGGTCGATCTTTGGCAGCGGAACTTCGGCACCGAGGCATGAGAGTGTGTCTTCAAGGAGGGACATGATTTGACGCTTATGATGGAGCACGGAGGGCTGCATACAACTGAGGACTCGCCCGCCGATCTCTCAAAATGTGCATGAGTCGTATGAACGTTTTCATGCGACGTGAACTGCCCCCGGCCGTGGTCGCAACGTTCAATGCTGCTCGGCCAAAAACCTGTGCTGCTGCTTTTCCAGAGGGGTGCGGAACATCATGGCGACGGTGAAGGTGGTGACAGTGCCGAACATGATGCGCCAGGGAAACTCGATGACGGGCATCCATTCAGGACGAGGGATACCCCTTGCTCCGAGGAGGCCCATCACATCTTTATCCAGCCCGCTCATGTAGGCGACGACGATGAAGCCAGCGATCATGGCGATGACGTTGCCGAAGTCGTTGCCACGAGTGCGTGTGAACAAGCCGGTCATGAACACGCCGAGTAGTGAGCCATACGTGTAACCAAAAATGCCAAGAATGATCGGCAGGATGCGCAACTGCGGATTATGAGAGGTGACGTAGGCCGTGGCCAGCGCGACGGAGACGAGGAGCGCGGCAAATAGAACGGTGCCAAAACGCAGAACCTTGACCTTGCCTGCTTCCGTCTTCGGCTCGCCAAACCAATGGAAATGGAAGTCGCGCACGTAACTAACGGCGAGAGAATTCAAAGCGGTGCTGAGGGAGCCCATGGTCGTGGCCAACACACCAGCGATCACGAGTCCGCGTAGTCCAGCAGGCATCACGGTGAGCACAAAGTAAGGGAAGACTTTGTTTGAGGAGACCACGCCGTTCACGCCTTTTGGCAGGAGTGTGTCCACGTTCTGCTGATAGAAAACATAGAGCAGGATGCCGATGCCAAGCACGACGAGAGTGATCGGGATGTCCGCTAATCCAGAGAGCATTGTGGCCACGGCGCTTTGACGTTTATTCTTCGCTGTGAGCATACGCTGCACCATGTCTTGGTCTGTGCCATGCGTGGCCAGGGTGACAAAGGTAGAGCCGAGGAATGCCGCCCAGAGGGTGTACTCCTGCTCCAGCACATGCTTCACATTCCCCCAGAAGCCGAGGCCTTCTTTCGTGCCAAAATCAATCACTTGAAGATCCGTTGGGCCTGTCAGCAGGGCTGTGGCACCGCTCCAGCCGCCAGGGATATGGCTGAGCAGATAGAAGAGCGAGAAACCAAGAGCAAAGACCAGCACGATGATTTGCAGCACGTCTGTCCAGATCACCGCACGGATGCCGCCAAGAGTAGTGTAAACGGCCGTCAGCATCGTGACCACGACCAATGCCACAGCTGTGATCCAAAACTCCGTGGCGGGGGCGATGCTTTGACCAGGATTTTGCAGGTGCCAGATGATGACCAGGATCATCGTCGGCACCCAGAGTCGCGTGCCACTGGCCAGTAACCGCGTGACTAGAAATACACCTGATGAAAGCCGATGCGTCACCGGTCCGAAGCGGGTGCCGAGAAACTCATAAATGCTGACGACCCCATGTCGGTAGTAGGCGGGGATGAACACCGCACTGACCACTATGCGTGCTAACAGATAGCCAAGCATCAGTTGAACATACGTGAAATTGCGCAGCGCATAGCCTTCTCCCGGCGCGCCAAAAAACGTGCCTGCACTGATCTCAGCGGCTAGGATGGAGGCCAGCACGGCCCACCAAGCGATCTGCCGATCTCCTAGCGCAAAGCCTTCCATCGATCCGCTTTTGCTGCGCTGGGATAGGCCGATCCAAAGGATCAGGCCAAAGTAGGCGAGTAGGACGACAGCATCGATAAGCAGGGCGGGGGACATGCCTGATTATGGAACGCCGAAACGGCATCCGCCAAGATATATATGTGGAACACATCCAAGCAGGATGCGTATTCTTTGCCGCCATGAAACGCCTTCTACTTTTGCCATTTTTAATTCTTAGCGCCTGTAAGCCAGCCTTTGTCACGCCCTCATCCAGCACTGCGGTGAAAAGTGGCAAACCACAGATCTATGTCGGCAACTACCCGTTGAAGTACTTTGCGGAACGCTTGGGCGGAGATGCTATCGACGTGAAGTTTCCAGCGCCTGGTGATGAAGATCCCGCCTTCTGGCTGCCCGATGACGCTGCTGTGACTGGGTTTCAGAGTGCCGATCTGATTTTAATGAATGGCGCGACCTACTCCAAATGGGCGGAGAAAGTGACGCTGCCGCAATCGAAGCTCGTGGACACTTCCGCAGGGTTCAAAGCGCAGTACATTGAAATCAAAGCGGACAGCACTCACAGTCACGGGCCGGGCGGCGAGCACAGTCACAGCGGCACGGCCTTCACCACCTGGATTGATCTACAGCAGGGCATTCAGCAAGCTCAGGCGGTCGCTGGCGCTCTTGAAGGTGTTTTGGAAACCAGCTCAAAGGTGACAGTGCAAACCAATCTGGCATCCTTGAAGAAGGATCTTGAAGCGCTGGACCAACGTTTGTTAGCCGTCGGCAAGCGTATTGCCAATGCGCCACTTGTCGCATCGCATCCCGTATATCATTACTGGGCACGCCGCTATGGTATCAATCTTCAGTCAGTGCTCTGGGAGCCCGAAGTGGTGCCGGACGAAAAGGCGATGGAAGGCCTCAAAGAATTGTTATCCAAGCACCCAGCCAAGTGCATGATCTGGGAAGGCGAACCCGCGAAGGAAAGCGTGGCAAAACTGGATGCGATCGGCGTGAAAAGTATTGTTTTTGATCCATGCGGTAACGTTCCCGAATCTGGAGATTTTTTATCCGTGATGAAGGCTAATGTGGAGGCGCTGGAGAAGGCATTTCCATAGCCATTAGTCAGCCTAGGAGCCAAAAGTTAAAATGTGTCACAGCGAAATAAAAAATATTCGTATTTTTAGTTGACGCATTTAAAGCCTATGGCATCATAGCCACCTCACCCCATTCATAGCTTTCCATGATCCGCCTATCCATAGCATCCAATCCTCGCCCGACGCTCTCAGAGCGTAGAGTCGGGAGTTGTGCTGTCCGGTTAGGATTGGGCATTATGGCTTTCGATCATCAAGGGATGGGTTGGTTTAAACCCACATCGGAGGACAACGAGCAGCGCGGCTAGACCGCAGGTTTTCATCAAACCCAGGCATTTTAGCCCTGCTCGCCATCTCCAAGGCAGCAGGGCTTTTTCTTTTCCTACTGACTCAACTCACAACGCTTCAAACGACCCATTATACCATGACCTAAAACCACATGCCTAATCCCTGCCATCGCGGCAGGGATTAGGCA
>JBEBGU010000361.1:0-4989 GCA_040081325.1 Prosthecobacter sp. | reverse complement strand
CCTTGGGTGGAGCCGGAGGAAGCGTGAGACCGAGAGCGGTGAGTTGGGATTCAGCGGACATGATGGATGATGTCTGTTAATGACACTTTTCTATGATGAACTTTTTAGCTAGGACGGCAATCCTAAACCTCGCCGAATCCAGCTTGGGTCTTGGCGCAGCGACTGGATGGCATGAATCACGATACGTCGTCCGTCGATGGTGAAAAAGAGGGCAAGGTCACGCGGATCAAGCAGCAGTCGTCGGAATGGAGCCTCGTAAAAAGGAGCCATCTCCGGAAAAGCTCGAAGGAGTTCAAGGGCGCCATCCACCATATCGGAAAAGGTATCGCCCAAGCCCTTATGCCTATCTTCATGCTGTGTGTAATGAAACAGCAAATCGGCTTCACCTTTAGCAGTCCAAACAATTTCAGGAAGTCTCATCGCTTGTGCAAACGAGCCTTCACTTCTTCCCAGGTCGAAACAGCTTCTGGATTGGCCTCGTATGCGGCGAGTCGCTCACGAAGCATGGCAACAATAGCAGGGTCAGGCTCCTCGGCGGTACCTAGTGCGTTATCGCGCCATAGTTCACCTGCCAGGATGAGTTTCTGGGTGGGTGACAAATTTGCGAGTGCTGGGATAGATTCGCTGACCATAACGCCGCAGTTTTAGTCGCTTCCCAGCCGCCTGTCACGCATCATTAAACAGATGCTTGTTCTTCCAAAAATAGCTGAACCCAGAGACCAAGGTCAGAGCCGTGGTGATACCGACGATAGATGCACCAACCCACCAATGGGCAGGCGAAGGCTCCAGCCACGGACGCAGGAAACCGAAGAGCATCTCCGCTGAAGCTGCGCTGAGCAGGAAGTAGAGCACGGTGACGATCTGCCAGACCATCTTGTGCTTGCCTAATTTTTCTGCCGCCAGCACAGCTCCCTGATTGGCGGCGATGAGTCGGATGCCGGTGACGAAAAACTCGCGTGCTAAAATCGCGATGGCGATCCAGGCTTTCATCTCGGTGCGCTCAACAAGAAGGATGAAAGCAGCGGCGATGAGCACCTTGTCAGCGAGGGGATCGAAGAGCTTGCCAAAGTTTGTGACGAGGTTCCGATCACGCGCGATTTTGCCATCCAAATAGTCGGTGATGGAAGCCACTGAAAAGATTAGCAACGCCGCCGTCATGGCTTGAGACCAGGGGATGTAAAAGCAAGCCACGAACGCCCCTGTGAGAATCAGGCGGGAGACGGTGAGCTTGTTGGGCAGATTCATGAGGGTGACTGCCCTTTGTTAGCGAGAGAACGGGCCGCATGTCAATGCGCGACTGTGCTTTGTGACGAAAACGTCAACTCTTCACCATTAGGTAATGCCGTGGCTTGCCATGGCGCTGCTTGTTCGTCAGGGGTGGCAGATCGAGGTAAAACAGATGCCGCATGGTTTTGTCATGACGCTTGAGCACACGCTTTGTTTCTTCCTGTAGAGCAGTCCATCGACGCCACGGATGTGTAGGCGCGTGCGTGATGTGCCGTAGCAGGCTGAGCCATTCGACATAGGCGCGCGAAATGTCGCCCTCCGCGATGTCATGCTGCATCTCTCGGGACTCGGTTTTCTCAGGATGCAAGAGAGTGTCGAGCAGCTCTGCCGCGCCTTCGCCGTAGTCGATGGGCAGGCCATTTTCGAGATAGCCGTGGTGATTGATGAAGCCATACGTGTTCCGGCAGATGGAGCCTAGCTTCTCCGAGCCGCAGGCCAGAGGCAGATCAAATTTCACCCCGGCGCGCAGATTGGCGAGATGCGGGATCAGTTCATCGACATGGTAGCCATCGTCCTCAAGCGCTGCCGCAATGGCCAGGCCCTCGCCGTCTTGGAAGAATGAGAAGATCTCACCGCGTCGTGTCGGCGCTCCGTCTTCATCGATAAGTCCGAGCGACCGCCAGGCATGGATCGGTGAACCCACGCGCGGTTGACGATCAGTGGTCGTGATCGTGACGCCTTGATCATGCACGCTTGTTTCATTTTTCACTAAGCGTGTGCGCTCCAGTGGCTCATAAAGCGGCACGCCATGTGAGTCGTGATACACTGGCACCGCGATGCCACTGAGATCGAAGACAGCGAATACGAGTCCTTCTTTGGCAAGAGTGTGAATCAACGCTGGAAGGCCATGACTCACATGATTCTCATAACTCCCACGCAAAGCCTCTGCGAGTATGCTGCCATAGAGTATCTCCACCTCTTCTACGGGGATCGTTTCTTGCTGTCGAGTCAGCTTTAGTAATTTACGCAGACTTTTAGTTGGGCGGATAATGCCCGGCTGCTCCTCTAGTGCGCTGCCGAGCGGGATCTCCACCCCATAGCGATCTTTCTCGATCTTACCCACACGTCCGATGCCGTGGGCGAATTGCGCCACAAAGCCTGGGATACTCAGCGCCTGGGCAATCTTGATGGGTCCGGCGATCCAAGCTTCACCCAAAGGCTGATGCTGCACGGGTGCATTCATGCGGCGCTCCCACTCACCTTTGGAGTTGAAGATCTGTTTCTCCGTCGCTTCCAGGCCAAACAACGCTTTGGCTTCCTGGGGCAGATTTCCCTCGGGCGCATTGGCTTCTAATCCGAGCAGCGGCGGCTCTTTGGCAAACAGCCGCTGGGCAAAATCTTCCGCTGCACGAAAGGCATTCTGTTCAGTTTGTGCAGCGTGCTTCATCACGCGTAGGAAGATCGGCCATGCCAACAAAGTGCTGCGGTGCAGGCGCGCTGCACGTGCATCCATTAGCGTCGGACTCTGACGTGAGGTGATGACGTAGCCCCGCTCGTCCAGACCACGCCGCCCAGCCCGACCATACATTTGCAGCAGATCATCGGGCGCGAGTTTTTGCTCCGACTTGCCATCGTGATACGTCGTAGCCGCGACATGCACGCTGCGTACAGAGAAGTTGATCCCTGCTGCGAGTCCCATCGTCGCCACGATGACACGCAATTGCCCGGCTTTCGCCAGCGGCTCGATCACGCCAGCGCGCGCTGCATACGACAGGCCGCTGTGATGAAAGGCGATGCGCTTTTCTAACAGCGTGGCGAGATCCTTGCCACACACCGCGCGCTGTTCCTGCGTCAGCTCCATCGACTCGCCATGTGGCAGATCGGCGGCGAGACGACGTGCGATGGATTCAGCTTCTTTGCGCCTCGGTGAAAAGATCAGCATGGGGGCCATGTCGGCCAGCATTACCGCTGCGGCGAACTTCGGCCAGAAGTGCTCAAAGCTGCGCGCCATGCGCTGTGGAAGCGCTTCCCAAGGTGCTTCCTCCAGGGGCACGGGTCGTTCTTTGGTCATCACCACTTCTGCCGTGCGCCCGAGCCTGCGCAGCCAAGTCACGATGTCTTCAGGGTTCGCTACCGAGCCGCTCAGTAGCAGCAGGCGCGTGTCTTTCGGAGCCAGTGCGATGGCTGCCTCATAGTGACTCCCGCGCGCCGAGTCAGCGATCATTTGATACTCGTCGATCACCAGCAGCGTCGGCCCATCACCGCGCACCATTCGCTCGAGCTGAGTCTCCAGCGTGGCCACCAGCACCGGCGCGCCGACATTCTCCGACACATCACCTGTGGCGATTCCCACATCCCACTTCGCGTCTTTCCACTCCGCATACTTATCATTCGCCAGCGCCCGCGTCGGCACCGTGTAAACCGCCTGCCCCTGGAGCGAGCGCGACTGATGCAGCAGCTCAAAAATGTACGTCTTACCCGCCCCCGTCGGTGCGCTCACCACCACGTCCGACCCCGCACGCAAATAGTTCACCGCCTGGTGCTGCCAGATGTCGGGAAGTTTGAGGCTGTTGATGGAGGGAAGCATGGGGTCACGAGGGCATACGAACGCCAAGCCTCAGGCGCAAGGCAGAGTGTCAGGGGAAAAGCGTCTGGACAGTTCATCACAAATTTGTGATACTCTTTTCATCATGAAGACCGTCACCGTCCGCGACCTCCGCTGCGACTTCCCGAAGATCGAGGCCATGCTTGCCAGTGGGCAAGAGATTCAGATCACGAAGCACAGCAAGCCCATCGCCACGATCATGAAGGTAAAGCCAGCAGCCAAGAAAGCCATGCCGCCGCTGCCTGACTTCAAGGCGAGAATCAAAAAGATCTGGGGCGACCGCGTCTTCTCTGCTCAGGAAGTGGAGGAAATGAGGGTCTTCGAGACCGGTGAGCCGTGTCGCTTATCCTGACACCAGCTTGCTTTGCTCACTCTACCGCGAGCAAGATCACACAGATACTGCTATCGCACATCGCGCCAAGATGAACGAGCCACTTCGCGTTTCAGGGCTGCTGGACTTCGAGTTCCGCCAAGCCATCCGCCTGCAAGTCTGGCTTCATGAGCAGGATAAAAAGAAAGGCTACAGCCAGGCTGAAGCCGACCAAATGCTCGCCGACTGGGCTTCCGACATCGCCGTCGGAGTCGTGCAGATCATCCCTGTCGATCACGATGCCGTGCTGCGCTTGGCCGAGTTTCTCTCCAGCACCTACACCGCAGGCGGCGGAAATCGCACGCTCGACATCATGCATGTCGCCACAGCGAAACATCTGTCGGCCAAGGAATTCCTCACCTTTGATGGTCGGCAGAAAAAGCTCGCGAAGGCCGTGGGCCTGAAGACGCCTTTGTGACGAGCGGCGAAACTGTCTCTTGGCGGCGTGCGTTCTTTGTGACTAGCATCGTCCATCGCATGAAAATCCCCGCTCTCCTCGGCCTTCTTTTCTCCTCCAGCCTGTCTGCCGCCACACTCACGCAACCGCTGGCTGACCTCCGCGCCGTCAGCAAGGAAGGTGAAGGCAATGAAAAAGCCACCGCCGCCTGGCAGCAGATCGCCAAAGCAGATTCCGCTGCACTGCCGGAAATCCTCGCCGCCATGAACGGGGCCAATCCACTGGCTGAAAACTGGCTGCGTGCCGCTGTCGGGGTCGTCGTGGATCAGGCCATCGAGGCGAAGAAGCTGCCCGTCGAGGCGGTGCAGGCTTTCCTCATGGACACGAAGA
>JBEBGU010000360.1:0-4994 GCA_040081325.1 Prosthecobacter sp. | reverse complement strand
CAATGAGGCCATACCCCTCCCATCGAACCACGAAGTGGGCAGACGACCGATAAGCGAGTAGGCACCCTGGGCGGTGAAGTGAGCGTGCGCCGTGAGCCTGCCGATCTGAGCGGGGGTAAAGCCGAATCTTTGTCTGGCCCGAACCGTGAGCATGGAGAATCCATAACCGTGGCCCGCAGCGCCAGTGGCCGCGAAGCGCACGTTGTTGAACGCATCCGACACGGGGTCTGCGACGGGTGCTAGCACCGTCTGGAGCGTTGCGCCTGAAACCTGAATGTTGTCAGACGGCGGCTGATCCTTGAAAATGCTTCTAGCTTGGAAGGAAATTTGTGTGCTCATCGCGCGGCCTCCTGGGTGGCTCCGAACCGCTCAAGAGCAGTGAGGATGAGTTTCAATGGACGGGTTTGTTTCTTGCGCGCGGCGAGACTGGCCGCCTGTAGCTTTTTCATGCGGGCCAACGAAACCTTTCGCGCCTGGGCGAAGTCCTCATCCGCAATGCGCTCCAGCTCAGCGGTGTCGATGTTTACCAGCATCGGAGCCAGTGCCTTGCGCAGAGCTTGGTTTCGGGCCTTGGCCCGACGAGCGTGTTCCGTGGCGATCTCCAGCGCGAGGCTAGGCACGCTGGGTTCTTCCGGCCAATCGTCGGCGATGTCGGCGGGTTTAGATGAGTTTGTTTTTTTCATGAGTCCGGGTGGTCTGTTGGTTCAATGATTGTTCTAGGCAGTGTTTTAAAATCTGTCGATCAGCTAAAGATAAGTTGTACACTCAGGCAGCATGAGCGAAAGAGAAATATCATGCTCAACAAATCATGCTAGGGAACCTGCTGGTCTTGCGCAAGGGAAATCTTTCGGCTTGATCGCAACCGCAGGAGCCAGGGCTGGCTTTGGGCGTGGTGGCCTTTGAGCCGCAGAGAGCAGAGATTCTTAACCGCTCATGTGACGCTAATGAAACGATGATAAGACGATGATCCCAAACCCTCATTATTTGGTTTTTATGAGCGTCCCGTTAGCGGTTCAAAATTCTTAGACCTCAATTTCCTCCGTTGCCTCCTGTAAAAATCAGGTTCAGCGACGGGGAGTTTTGACCGCTCATGTGACGCTGATGAGACGCTGAACCCAAACCCTCTTCATTTGGTCCCGCGACTGCGGGATTAGCGTCCTGTTAGCGGTGCGTCCTGTTAGCGGTTCAAAAATTCTGAGCTTCTGCCACGAATCACCTCTCTGATGATGAGCGCTGGCTAGGTTCTAAAACGGGAATTCCGCAAGATGAATCACCTGCCCCCTTTCACCTGACACCTTTCACTACTTCAGTGTGGCATCGTTCACAGAGATCGAGAGATTGGTGTAGTCGCTGCTGCTGCTGCCATAGAGGGAGACAAAAGCTTTGCCGCTAGCCGTGATCTTGTCACCGGGCTTCAGCTTGGCGGCCTTCACGCTCTCGCCTTCACTGAAATTGATGTGATAACTGACGGAGAAGTTGGTGCCAGAGACACGCACGCGCTCCGTTTCTGTATAGGCGTAATATCGGCCATTCGACTTGTTGGTTCCGCGGATGCGAAAGGTTAGGGTGCCGGATTGGTCCCTGTATTTGTCTTCCAGCTTCTTGTCGGCGGCGTCGATGGCCTCTTTGCGCTTGATGGCATTGCCGGAGATGTCTTTTAACAGTTCCTTTGGGATCGTTTCCAAGATCTTTTTAGCATCCATCTCTCCCGGTGCATCAGCAGCGCAGACGGTGGAAAGGCTGAGTGACATTCCAAAGACAACCAGAAGAAGAGCAGTGACAGCATTCATAGGAGTGATTAGGGTTAAACGGAGTGCGCCAAGCATTCGTAGGTCATGAATGGTCTGTCAAGCTGAACGACACTGCTGTAGCTGGGGGGATGTCTCTGGGCTGCAAGTGAACGGGGTAAAAGTGAATGCGGTCAGGCTTCAAATGGCGGCACTCTAAAAACTCAGAAACCACTAACCTGCGTCAGTCTGATCCGCTTCCACTCAGCGGACAAGACTTTCCCGACCGGCTTTCCTGATCACCCTTCGTCATTCGTCTGTGAACAAGCGGTGGGTATGCGGGTTAAACTTCATGGCTCACAGCGGAATCTCACAAGATGAGTCACCGGGCAAGTTTACTCGTAAACCTTTCATTGATTGCGTGGCATCTCTGAGAAGATTCTCTTGGTGTTACCGCTTGCTCTAGGCCTCTCTCTGAATGGACAGTACGGGATGAAGTTCCTCCTCGGCACCGTCATTCTAGCGCTCATCTGGATACCCTCAATAACTCAGGCCCGCATTGGTGATACACTGGCCGAGTGTGAGCAGCGCTACGGCTCCTCTTCAGCTCCGGGCAGCAAAGTACTCCCATCCAGTTTCAGAGCTGATGTGGGGAGCATCCATGTTTTTTATCCTGAAGGTTGGGAAATCTGGACCTGCATCCTCGATGGTGTCTGCGTGCTACAGGTTTACCAAAAGCAACTCAAAGGCGAGATACGATTTCCACTCCATGAGGATGAAGTACCGATCATTACAAAGGCAGAATCAGGCGGTCAAAAGTGGAAATATAGCGGCACCTTCAGCGGATCAACCAAGGACAGTAAAACCGGCAACACTCTTACTTGGGAAACTGTTAGATATTTACGTCCAGATGGTGTCAGCCTCATGCTCACGAACAACCGCTCGTATATCTCCGTCAGTTCTCCACGCTGGCACACAGCCAGCCAGGAAGCTTATGCAAAGGCTGATGTGAATCGTTTAAAGAAGTTGGAAAAGTTCTAGCTTTTGAGCTTCTTTTTCCTTTTCGGCTTCTCATAAACAACCTTCTTTGGAATCTTCGCATACACCTGCTGTCCAAGCCAACCTGAAACGAGTTCCTGGAACTCAGGATTATTCATGTAGCGGGCAAAGAGGTCTTCATTGAGATCCATGCGCTCGATGAAGAGCCGCTCAACGATCTCCTTGAAGACCAGTTGGAACTTATCAATCGGGTTGCCTTGGGCGGCTTGTTGCAGGGCTTCCATGCGGACAGCCGCTTCGGCGATCTGATCAAAGAAGAGCTGGTCGGCTTCATTGAGATCATCGCCGAAGCGGTCATTGATCTGGTCGATCAATCGAGACAGCGGGACTTTCTCTTCTCTCAATATGGCTGATCCGACTTCTCGCGGTCCATCCAAAGGCTTGGCGACACCTTCACGCAGACTGATGGAACCATCGCTGATCTTTTGAAGGCGGTAGTATTCCAGCTTCACCTCTTCATCGAATTGGTAGCCAGGTCCTGCCTTCCTCTTGGGCAGCTTCAGGGCGAGATGCTTCAAATAGGCAAAGAGCTTCTCCAGATCACTGTCTTGATACGGAATAACCTGGCTAAGAAAGGAATACAGATTGCGGAAAGCCTGCTGCTTTCCTCTCCACAGTTCCGCCTCTTCCTCATTCTCATTCTGCAAGGCTTTGAATCTCTCGACAGCCTGATCCAGCACCGCGTTCATGGCCTTGTGATCCGAGGGGTTCTGCTTCTCTTTGGGGGCAAAGAAGATAGCCGAAAACGCTTTGACCTCCTCTTGCAGGTAGATCCCCGAGGCATCCAGCTCTGCCTTGACCTCATAGAGCCGGTCCGTGTCCACTTGCTCACCCATCACGCCACCGTCAAAGTATTGCTTGAAGGCTTCCTGGATCACTTCGGGCTCATTCACGAAGTCGAGAACAAAGGTCTCCTCCTTGAGCGGATGAGAGCGGTTGAGCCTAGATAGCGTCTGCACGGCCTGAATCCCATCCAGACGCTTGTCCACATACATGGTGTGCAGCAAGGGTTGATCAAACCCCGTCTGATACTTCTCCGCCACCAGCAGCACTTGATATTCCTTCGTGGCAAAGGCCGCGGGCAAATCCTTCTCACGCAGTCCACCATTCATGCCCGGCTCGGTGTAGGTCTTGTCTTTGATCTTATTGTCGTTCACCACACCAGAGAAAGCCACGAGACTCTTGATGGCATAGCCCTTGGCTTTGATCAGCTTGTCGAAGGACTGCTTGTAGCGCACCGCCTCCAGCCTTGATCCCGTGACCACCATGGCCTTGGCACGGCCTCGGATCTTGTGGCGGCTGTATTTCTCGAAGTGCTCCACCATCACCTCGGTCTTCTGGGCGATGTTGTGCGGATGCAGGCGCATGAAGCGGCTCAGCGCCTTGGCTGCCTTCTTCTTCTCCACATTGGGGTCATCCTTGCAGGCTTTCAGCAGGCGGTAAAAGGTCTTGTAGGTGACGTAGTTCGCCAGCACGTCCATGATGAAGCCTTCTTCGATAGCCTGCCTCATTGTGTATTTCTCAAAGGGCTGTCCCTTCCTCCCAAACACCTTGAAAGTCTTGTGCTTCGGCGTCGCGGTGAAGGCAAAGAAGCTCAGGTTCGGCTGTTGCCCACGCTTCGCCATCTGGCGAAAGATCTTCTCCAGTTCCGGCTGGCCTTCTTCCTCTGCCAGTTGCTTGGCTTTCTGGTGCAGTTCTGATCCGCCGAGCACACCCTTCAGTTCGATGGCCGTCTCACCGGATTGCGAGCTGTGCGCCTCATCAATGATGACGGCGCACTTGCGTGTTGGCAGGTGAGTCTCTCCCTTGTCCCCACGCTCCTCCGCCATCTTGGCGAGTTGCTGGGTCACGAACGGAAACTTCTGGAGCGTCGTGATGATGATCGGAACGGCATTCTCCAGCGCTTCGGCAAGCTGGCGTGAGTCCTCATCAATCTTCAGCACCACGCCCTGTTTGTGATCAAACTGGTAAATGGTGTTCTGAAGCTGCTGATCCAGCACCAGGCGGTCAGTCACCACGATCACGCTATCAAACACCCGCTCGTCCTTGGCATTGTGAAGCGAGGAAAGCCGGTGCGCCAACCAGGCAATCGTGTTGCTCTTGCCGCTGCCTGCGGACTGCTCCGCTAGATAGTTGTGCCCAGGTCCTTCCAGCGCGGCGGTGTTGACCATGTGACGCACCGTGCGCAGTTGATGATAGCGGGGGAAG
>JBEBGU010000359.1:0-4994 GCA_040081325.1 Prosthecobacter sp. | reverse complement strand
CGCCCCACGCGCATCGTCAAAGTCCGCCCTGCAAGCTGGCCGGATGTCCACTTGCCGCGCGAAGAGTATCTCGGCAACGGAGCCGCGAGCATCGACGAGCGCTTCCCCACCCCCGCCATTTTTCCGAACTACTGACTTCACACAGATTCAGGGAGGCCCGCAGATTGGGTTTTGGTTTTGATCATCATTGACAAAATAATCAGCGGGCCTCCCTGAATCTGCGGGAGAAAAACCCGAATCAAAAAACACCCTCCAAGCATCATGATCCATCCACTGCACCTCACGACCATTTGCCTGGGCATCTCGCTGCTTACATGCATTCACGTCATCGCCGCCAACGACGAACCAAGCACCAAGAGCAATGAACCAGGAACCGAAGTTTTTCGCCCCGAAGCCGGCAAATTCCCGCCTTTGGAAAAAGCGCACTCGTATTGTGGCGAACTCGTCTTCGTCGATCATGCGAACCGTCGTGGCAGCATCCGCGTGCAGGGATCGGGCATGTTTTTCCGCAATGACCCGCATCCGTTTGCGCTGCTGCCCTATGCCACCGTGCGTTATCACGGCGCACCGGCGGATTTGCGGGACATCCCGCTCGGCACCGTGCTGCACGTCCGCGCTTTTCTTCCACCGGACCCAAAAACCTCCGCTGTGCCGGTCTTGCCGGTGGATAACAAAGGCAAGGACGCGAACCACAATCGCGGCACCGGCATCGCACCCGCCGAGAACCATGTCATGCTGCTCGAAGACGAGCCCAGCCACTGCCAGCGCGAAGGACTCGTCTGGAAACTGAAGGAACTGGAGATCAAAAACAACGAAGGCATCCTCATCGCCACGCGTGAACCGAAACAAGGTGGCGACGCCAAGGCCTCCGAGGAAAAGATGACCTTCGACGCCGCCACTCGCCTCTGGCGCGGTAGCGAACAACTCAGCATCGAGGAACTCATCGCCGAAGGTGCCTGGCCTGCTGAGGGCAAAAAATCGCTCGGCGGTCAGTCCGTGCTGCTCGGTGTCACCTGGAAGCCAACGCCCGACGGCATCTTTACTCGCTTTCACATCTCCGACATCTGGCTCGACGACGCCTCCATGCAACGCGCCGCCAAGAACCAAATCGAAACCCACAAAGCCTTCATCCGCAGCCGCTGGATGGCCGCATGGATCGACAACGTCGAGTATGGCAAGTTCGGTCGCGCCACCATCACGGCGACTCTTTTCGGCGGCATGGACCCATCTCTCTACGCCGACTTCACCAAAGGCGCTGCCGCCCTGATGAACTCGGTCGCCAACACCCTCAAGCACACCCACGGAGCCTACGGCCCCGCGCACATGGCCTCCAAAGGCCCCATCCTCGACGTCATCAAGTTGCCCGGCACAGCGCCTCTCGGCAGCAGCGGCATCCAGATCCGCTTCGAGACCGATCTCATCATCGAAGGCATCCGCCCCACCCGCATCGTCCGTGTCCGTCCCGCAAGCTGGCCCCAGGCCCAGGTCCCCCGCGAAGAATACCTCAACGACAGCCTCGAAGAGCGCTTCCCGAGCCCCGACATCTTCCCGAAGTATTGAAGACTGAAATCACCACCACGCATGAAACACGCCGTCTTCATCACGACTCTCCTGCTAGCTTCGCTTCACGCATCCGCGCTGGATCTCTCCAAGGTCACCTCGCGTGATAATCTCGATGCCGTCATCGCGTCCACGACGGATGCCGCGTTGAAACAAGCGCTCAGCGACCACGCCGGCGAGATCCTGGCCGCCGCGGAGCAACATCCGCATGTCGAGGCCGTCATCCGCACCATCGAGAGCGCACCGGGCGCTTTCACGAAGATCAACACCACGCCCGAAACTTTGAAGAAGGCGACTGGTGGCGATATGGCGATCTTTGACACGCTCACCCAGGTCAGCACCAACATCTTGGGAGGCAAGGCGCACGATCATCGCAAAGAGAACGCCGATCCCTACAACGCCGCGTTCATCGAGCACCTCGGGCACATTGCTTCACTGGAGTCGATAAAGCTAGAGGCCTCAGGCATCCAGGACGACTGGGTGGCTCCGCTTCTCAAGCTCAAGAAGTTGAAAAGCCTGAGCGTGAGCGGCTTTGGCAGACTGGGGGATGCCAGCCTGGCCCAACTCCAGCAGCTCACCGAGTGCCCGGATCTCACGAACCTCGAACTGGCCTACTTTGGCAAGGCCACCGATGCGGGCTGGGAGAAGCTCGCGGGGCTGAAGAACCTGGAGTCGTTCACGCCACGAGGTGCCGGGTATCCCGGTCACTTCTTCGCGAAGTTCGATGGCTGGACGAAGCTGAAGCACATCAACTTCCACAGCAACGGCCTCGATGACGAAGGTCTCGGCCATGTGTGTGAGAAGTTCCCGAATCTCGAGTTCATCAAGCTCTGGCACTCCAAACAACTCACGGATGCCGGTGCGGAGCACTTCAAGAAGCTCAAGCACCTCACAGGCATTGAGATCAGTTGTGCCAAAGCCACCGCAGGCCTCGTGAAGCACCTGCGCGAGTTGCCGATGGAATACGTGGCCCTCGAGTATGGCGTGTGCAGCCCCGCCGCAGAAGCCATCGACACTATCAAATCCATCCCCACACTGCGCAAACTCTCGTTGGACGCCACCAAGTTCACCGACGCCGATCTGGCCGCCCTCGCCAGCGTGACCCAGGTCCGGGAACTCACCCTCTCAGCCCTCGACCTGCCGGACGCCCTGCTCAAGCAGTTGCAGGCCTTCGCTCATCTCAAAAACCTCACGCTCGTCCGCTACAGCAAAGGCTACCCCGAAGAAACGCAGGCCAAAGTGAAAGCCTTGCTGCCCAAGGTGGAAGTGAAGTTTGTGAAGTGATCATGTCCCGCGCTCGCGTGGCATGAAAGCCACTGTTTACCGACGTATAGAACTCCATGCGCTTCCTCTGCGTCTTCACGCTCACCACAACTTCCGCCCTCGCGGTGGATTTCGTTCGCGACGTGCAGCCTATCTTTGAGAAGCACTGCTATGAATGCCATGGAGCGGAGAAACAGAAGAACGACTACCGTCTCGACATCAAAGCCATCGCACTGACTGGAGGCGAAGATCATGCGCCAAACATCATCGCTGGGAAGAGTGCGGAGAGTCCGCTGTTTCGCTTTGTCAGCGGTGCGAATGAAAAAATCGCCATGCCGCCAAAGTCGAAGCTCAGCAGCAAAGAGATCGACGTGCTGAAACGTTGGATCGACGAGGGAGCCGTGTGGCCGGAAGGCGTGGATGTCGCGAAAGTAGAAAACAGGCTCGACTGGTGGAGCTTCAAGCCGCTCTCAAGGAGTGATAGCTTCCAGCCATCATCTGTGACGGCTAGAAGCCGTCACTCCTTGAATTCCATCGACCGCTTCATCCAAACGAAGCTCACCGAGAAAGGCCTCACACCAGCGCCACAAGCAGATGCGCGCACGCTCATCCGGCGGCTCTACTTTGATCTCACGGGCCTACCTCCCACACCGTCTGACTTGTCTGAGTGGTCCGACTTGTCCGACAAAGCCTATGAAGCACTCGTGGACAAACTCCTCTCCTCACCACGCTACGGAGAGCGCTGGGCGCGGCACTGGCTAGACCTCGTGCATTACGGCGAGACACACGGCTATGACAAAGACAAGCCGCGCAACAATGCGTGGCCTTACCGCGACTACGTCATTCGCGCTTTCAACAACGACAAGCCTTACACGCGCTTCATTGAGGAACAGATCGCAGGGGATGCGCTCTATCCCGGCACTACGGACGGCATCACTGCGCTAGGCTTTATAGCGGCGGGGCCCTGGGACTACATCGGTCATGCCGAGGTGCCGGAGACGAAGCTCGATGGCAAGATCGCCCGTCACTTGGATCGCGATGACATGGTACAGAATGCTATCGGCACTTTTTGTTCGCTCACCGTTCAGTGCGCGCAGTGTCATTATCACAAATTCGATCCCATCTCGCAAGAGGACTATTATTCGCTTCAGGCCGTCTTCGCCGGCATCGACCGCACAGACGTGGACTACTATCCTGACGATGCCTCAATGCAGAAGTTCACGGCGCTTCAAAAGCAGAAGCAGCAACTCAGCGATGAGATTTCCGCACTTGAAGAGCCTTTGAAGAAAAAAGCCGGTGGAGCCTACGCTGCACTCAGCAAGCGTATCGACGGAGCCGCCGAAAAATCAGGCAATCCAAATGCCAAACCTGACTTTGGTTATCACAGCGCCATCTCGCCCACGCAAGACGCACTGAAGTGGGTGCAGGTCGATCTTGGCAAGAGCGTGCAGGTCGAGCGCATCGTGCTAAAGCCTTGTTACGACGACTATGGCAAAATCGGAGGCGGCTTCGGGTTCCCCGTGCGCTTCAAGATCGAAGTCAGCGACGATCCCGCCTTCAAAACCGGCGTCACTCTTGTGTGGAGGAAGCACGACGCCACCTTCATGAACGACTTCGCCAATCCAGGCCTCAAGCCCTTCGAGACCGGCACAGCGGTCGATGACGGCGTCACGGGCCGCTTTGTGCGCCTCACCGCCGTGAAGCTCGCGCCGCGCGCCAATGACTACATTTTCGCGCTGGCCGAGATGGAGGTCTATGACAGCAAAACAGGACCGAATCTCGCTGTCGGAAAACCCGTGACGTCACTCGACAGCATCGAGGCGGCACCGCGTTGGCGGAAGGCCAATCTCACCGATGGCATCGCCCCCGAAAGCCATACCGAAGAAGACAAACTCAAGCTCATCCGCGAACGCGATGCCCTCATGCTCGCGCAGGCCGATGAAGCCACCAAGAAGAAACTACGCGCCTCACGCCAGCAGCGCGATGCCC
Source organism: Prosthecobacter sp. (assembly GCA_040081325.1). Taxonomy (GTDB): domain Bacteria; phylum Verrucomicrobiota; class Verrucomicrobiia; order Verrucomicrobiales; family Verrucomicrobiaceae; genus Prosthecobacter. Next base: position 182 of record JBEBGU010000359.1, on the reverse strand, counting down.
TGCCTCAACTACCAGCGCCGCAAAAAGTCTATGCCGGAGCCGTCCACTACGGCAGCGGCGCTTTCAAAGGCACACACGGCGTCCCGCGCGTCATTCAGGTGCTCAAACGCGGTGACATGAAGCAGCCCGCGCAGGAAGTCGGCGCTGGCACGGTGAAAGCGCTGAGCGAGTTGCTTCAAGTG
>JBEBGU010000358.1:0-4994 GCA_040081325.1 Prosthecobacter sp. | reverse complement strand
GTATAAGAGACAGGCGCAGAGATTCGGCGCGGTCTTTGATTTCCTTTTGTGTCACGAGACCGTCATCGAGCGCGTTGCTGAGGTAGAGCTTGGTCTTGTGCAGTTTCACGGAAACCTTATGTGTGTCGCCGTTTGGTGTGAGCGCGTCTTCTTTGCATGCACCGAACCAGATGCCGCGCAGGTCACGCTTCTCGGAGATAAGTTTCGCGGCGATTGCCGAGCCATGCCAGACGCCGCTGGAGTAGGCAAAGAGGGCGAGCGGCCACTCTTTTGACGCGGGCCATTCTTGACCAAGTGCCTCAAGTGCCCCGGCGAGCGCTGCCCAGCGGACGCCGTGATGGTCATCTGTCTGCTTGGGTTCTGGATCAGCGGCGAGCACAAACCAGCCAGCATCTGCTAAAGCAGCGGCGTAGTTGTTCATGTGCTTGATGCTGGAGCCATCGTCATCGCCTGATCCAGTCTGGATGATGGCGATGGGCCAGGACTTGGCGGAGTAATCAAACTGCGCTGGCAAGAACAGGCCGATGCGGCATTCGACGACATCAGGGTTCTTGGATTCGGTGCCATCGAAGCCTTTGTCGGCCATCTTCTTTAGCGCATCTGAGAGCGGTGCTTTGAAAGTGAACTTCAGCTTCGAAGTCAGTTCTTTGCCCTGAAAACTCGCGCGCGGCGGCGGTGGAGGGAAAGCGAGTCGCATGGCCTCGCCCCAGCCTTTGGCATAGCCAGCGTCTTCTGGCGAAAGCATGGCGAGTGGTAGCTTCACGGGCTGGCCGGCGCGTGTAAGTGTCACTTGATCGGCATCGAGAGACACAAAGGCGGCTTTGATTCTTCGGCCCTGTTTGTCTGCCCAGTCACGCTCGGGCATGGGTGGTAGAGCTTTCTCTGGACCACGAATGATGAGCGCGGAGTTGGAGTTGCCGTTGATGACTTTGATGGCGGGGTTGGTGTCGTCGAGCTTCCAGTCCGCCTCATCATTGATGACGAGTTTGTAGCCGTAGATGCCGGGCTGGAGATCGAGATCGAGCGACCACGCGCCGCCTCCTGCATCCGTGAGATCGGTGGGCGTCCAGTTATTAAATTCTCCCGCGAGCTTCACGGTGGTGGGCTTGGAGTCCGTGTATTTGAAAGTGATCTTCTCCGCGCAAAGCAGCGTCGGCAGAAGGAGGATGGCGGTGAGGAGTCGCATGGTGTGAGGCTAAAAAAGGCGCTTCTGAGATAGCGTCAATGAGTCGAATGAACAATGCGGGTACGATCAATCGACGAACAGAAACTCGTTCGAGTTCAGCAGCGCTAGGCAGTAGTCGGCGAGTGCTTCTTGAAAGCTTGCTGCCAGAGCGGGCTGCGTTTCCAAGAACTTCCGTCCGGCAGCGATCTCCGGATTTGTCGGCTCGCGTGATAGGCAGCGGAGCGCGGCTTCGGTAAGGATCGCGGGCGCATCGGAGCCGTGCTTTGCGCTCAAGTTCGCGGCCAGTTTGCTGGCGATGTCATGTGTGAACTCGGAGTTCAGCATGAGCAGTGCTTGCGGTGCTGTGGTGGACTCGTTGCGGCGGGCGCAGCTCATCTGGGCATCTGGCCGGTCAAAGAGATCGAAGAGCGGCTGCCGGGCGTTGCGGCGAGCAAAGGTGTAGATGCTGCGGCGTCGATGCTCACTGACATCAGCCGTCACTTCGGCCTGTTTTTTGAGCAGCGTGTTGCCGATCTCCTTGGGGAATGACAGGCGCACGCTTGGGCCACCAGTTTTGAGATTCAAATCACCCGCCACGCTGAGCATGGCATCACGCAGCATCTCACCGGTGAGGCGTTTGGGCGGCATGGCGGCCTGCTGATAGGCTTGCGACATGACGATGAGCTTGTGCAGCTTTTTGAGGCTCCAGCCTTGCTTGGGAAGTTCAGCGGCGAGCCAGTCGAGCAGTTCAGGATTGGTGGGTGCTTCACCCTGCTGGCCGAGATTGCCTGGGATGGCGGCGAGTGGTTTGCCGAAGTGCTGCTGCCAGATTCGATTCGCCATCGCGCGGAGGAAGAGGGCGTTGTCTTTGCTGGTGAGCTGCTTGGCTAAAGCGATGCGGTCGGGCTTGGCTTTCGACACGCCGAGGATGCGCAGGAAGGCTGGCTCGATCTGCGGGCCGGGACGTTTGAAATCACCACGCACAAAGACGGTGCTAGTGGGGACGCCTTCGCTGAACACGCGGACGGAAGGGCCGATCTGTTTGCCGTTTTTGGTTAGGATCGTGTTGTCGAAGAACGCGCGCAGCCGGTAGAAGTCAGCCTGACTCACGGGATCATACGGATGATCATGGCACTGCGCGCAACCAACTGTCAGACCAAGACAAACGGAGCCGACTGTGGTGGTGATGTCATTGAGCAGGATATGACGGCGCTCGTTTTGATTGTTGAGATCCGGCATGTCAGGACAGGTAAAGAGAAAGCCCGTGGCCGTTTCATCTCCCATCAAATCTCCGGCGATCTGATGCTGCACGAAGACATCAAAGGGCAGGTCATCATTGAGCGCTTTGATGACCCAATCGCGATAGCGCCAGGCGTGGCTGCGGTCGGCGTCATATTCAAAACCGTCAGTCTCTGCGTAGCGTGCGAGATCGAGCCACCACTGCGCCCAGTGCTCGCCGTAGTGTGGGGAGGAAAGCAGCTTATCCACGAGAGCTTCATAGGACTGATGAGAAGAATGGGACTGATGTACAAACGTGCGGACCTCTTCCGGCGTCGGTGGTAGGCCGGTGAGATCAAAGGTAAGCCGGCGGATGAGTGTGGCGGGATCGGCGCTCTGCTGCGGATGAATGAAGTCGTCGATGCCAGCTTTCTTGCCTGCCACTTGCAGCGGTTTGAAGGCCCAGTGGTCACGATCTTTTGCCGTGATGGGCGGCTCATCTTTCACCGGATCTGCGGAGGCATGAATGGCCACGGCATGCGCGTGATGGGTGATCAGTAGGCTGATGAATGCTAGCAGCTTCATGCCAGAATCCCTTTCACCACCGAGCATTCTTCCACACCCGTCAGCCGCTCATCCAATCCATTGCGACGGAAAGTCAGGCGTTCGTGATCCATGCCGAGCAGGTGCAGAATCGTGGCGTGCAGTTCGTGGATGTGGACTTTGTCCTGCGATGCACGCAGACCGAACTCGTCGGTGGCCCCATGGACGTGACCGTGCTTCACACCGGCACCGAAGAGCACAGTGGTAAAACCCCAGGGATTGTGATCGCGGCCAACGCCTTTTTCACTCATGGGCATGCGGCCAAACTCGCCACCCCAGATGACGAGCGTGTCTTCCAGCAGGCCGCGCTGCTTGAGATCACGTAGCAATCCTGCCACGGGTTTGTCAGTGCGGGCACAGTACTCGGTGTGATTCTTGAGCACGTTTTCATGGGCGTCCCAGCCATTGGTGTCGCCCGAGTAGAGCTGCACAAAACGAACGCCGCGCTCAATCATGCGGCGGGCGAGCAGGCAGCGTGTGCCGAACTCTTTCGTCGTCGGATCGTCGATGCCGTAGAGATGCTTGGTGGCTTCTGTCTCGTGCGAGAAATCCACGGCCTCAGGCGCGGCGGATTGCATTTTGAAGGCCAATTCATAGGAACGGATGCGAGCATCTAGATCGCTGCTAGCCTGACGCTGTGCCTGATGCCGCGCATTCATCTGCTGGATGAGATCGATGGTAGCGCGCTGGCGGGCGCTGCTTTGTGGACTGTGCAGATGCAGGATGGGATTGTCACCAGCCCGCATCGTGGTGCCTTGAAATGTCGCGGGCAGATAACCGCTGCCCCAGGCTGGCGGGCCGCCTTTGAGGCCACCGCCGGGATCGGGCATGACGACAAAAGCGGGCATGTCGGCATTCTCCGTGCCGAGTCCATACGACACCCAGCTTCCCAGGCTAGGCTTGCCCATCTGGATGGAGCCTGTGTTCATTTGATAGACGGATTGCGGATGATTGACGCTATCGCCATGACAACTGCGGATCACGCACATCTCATCGGCGAGGCCCGCCATGTGCGGCAGGAAGTCGCTGATCTCGATGCCGCTCTGCCCATGTTTCCGAAATGGCTTCACCGGAGCCAGCAGTGGGTTCTGCGCGACCTTTCGCCGTGTCTCCACCGCGCCGTAACTGTCTGGCAAGGGCTTGCCTGCATGGCGGATGAGATCCGGCTTTGGATCAAAGAGATCCACATGACTCGGCCCGCCGTGCATGAAGAGCCAAATCACGCGCTTTGCCTTCGCCGGGAAATGCGGGCGCTGCTCAGCCAGCAGATGCGAGAGCGCTACGCTGGACAAGCCCATGCTCGTCGTGCCGAGAAAGCGGCGGCGGGAGAGATGGGGTGAGATGTTCATGACGCAAGAACGCTGACAGAGGGCGGCATCCATCAACCGGGCAATCAACCGGCCACAAATGGCAGTGTTGTAATTTCTCAGGGGTGATCGAGCACTAGCTCCTTGGGCGCTCCAAATTTCTCAGGCCAGACGATGAAGAACGCATCGCTATGACCAGCACCGAAATCGACGAGTTTCCAGCCATCAAACGTGCGTAGCCAGAGAGCAACCGTGTCATCGTTGTCCAGAGCGGGAAGCTTCAAAGACGCACCCTTTGCATCGAGAGAGCGACCACTAAACATGGCCCAGTTTTTGAAGACACGGAGGCTACCTTCAAAGAGCGCAGGCTGCCTGGCGATCCGCTCCACCTGCGGTCGTAGCTGATCAAAGAGTTCTTTGCGCAGTGGCGAGTCAGTGGGGAGTTCGGTCGGCTTCAGGTAAGGCGGATCAAACACCGCGCGCCACTCCTCCGAATCGGGCTTGATCGGCTGATCCTGATCCACAGCAAAGGAGTGGCTGAGCGCGAGGCAGAACAGAGAAAGAACGAGTGATTTCATAGCGACTGGGCCAGAGTGGAGCGCAGAGGGACGACTGGGGGCAACTGATAAAGCAGAAGATGGCGTCTCAAAGAGGGCTCCAGCCGGGGGTAAGTAATTAATATTACTTGATAATAATTATGG